>NZ_JBQMWH010000012.1:0-110594 GCF_053470345.1 Thalassotalea agariperforans
CAAACAAAACAGCAGAAGTAAAAGCCCTATTTGCATTTAACAAATGCCAAAAGAATTTACAGCGAATGTTTGTTAAAAATACCAAACCACAAAGCTATTTTACCTACAATTCGTGGCGGTATATAACAGCTTATTAGACGTTAAAAAAACCTTTTTTACTCAATTTTTTGTGTCTAATTTGTTTATTGTTAATTTCTCAACTCTATCTTTATAGATTTGATATATCAAGAGGTTAATTAGTGGCTAGATTATATATTTCATGTTAAGTAAGGCTTTTTGCCTTGTTTCTACAATTTATCCTGTTAAAAGCGTGCAAAACTTAATAAATAGACTCATCTCTACTTATTATTTTGAAATGGAATTATTTAATGAATTTATAAAAAGATTATGATGTCAAAATTTCTTTTTTCATGTGCAAGAATAAATGGTATTCAAACGTTACGCTAAACGCACTATCTTTATGTTTGCAACTAATAATTTAAGTGAAACGCTAACTATGTAGAAAGTGCTTAGTTTTTACAAATCACAACAAAGTGTCGAAAAAGGTTTTAGGTTTCTAAATAGTCCTCATTTTTCAACTTCGTCTCTTTATTTAAAGAAGCCAGAAAGAATATAAGGGGCTTATTCTTGGTTATACTGTACTGCTTAATGGTTTACGTGCATTGAAGTAGAAAAATGAGAAAAGAATGTTAGGTTATTTAGCTCATAGCTAGCAACTCTAGACTAAAGGGAATATTGTTAATTTCTTATGCTTGATTAAGATTAGTTTTAAGCATCTCGAGGTAGGCCTTTTTCAATAGAACGAATTAATCTGGCGGTGAGTCGCTCATTATCAATTTTTACAGTAATAGCTTGTGCTTGCGCCTGCTGTTTTATTTGTTGTTGTTTTAATGCCCATTCAATATGTTCCGCGACCATGGTTGATGCTTGTGGTAGTTGTGCGGATAAGGCGTTGACAATGGCGCTATCATAACTTGCATTACCTAAGGCAACAGCAATATTACGTTGCCAACAGTCAAAACCAATACGGCGAATTGGCGAGCCTTCGTTATTTTTTAAAAAGGTTTTTTCGTCCCAAGCAAACAAGGTTAATAAGGTAATATCATCTAAATTTCCACGAGCTTGAAAGTCATCTTCAACACTTAATTTAGCAAACTTATTCCATGGGCAAATAAGCTGACAGTCATCACAACCATAAATTCTATTGCCAAGTAGTGGTCGAAATTCTTCAGGAATGGCCTCTCGTAATTCGATAGTGAGATAAGAAATACAGCGTCTTGCGTCAACAACATAAGGTTCAACTATCGCTTGAGTTGGACAAATTTTAATGCAGGCAACACAAGTGCCACAGTCATTACTTGGTTTAGTATCAACAGGTAAGGGAATATCTACCAATAATTCTCCCAGAAAAAACCACGAACCGGCATTTTTATTCAACAATAATGAATGTTTGCCAATCCAGCCTAAACCGGCTTTTTCGGCAAGTGGGCGTTCTAAAATAGGGGCGGAATCAACAAATGGTCGAAAGTTAAACTGTTGGCAATGTTGGGCAATTTTATCCCCTAACTGTTTTAAGCGTTTGCGCATTAATTTGTGGTAATCACGGCCTAAAGCATAACGGCTAATGTATGCATGGTCAGTTTTTTTTAATATTTGTGAAAACTTGGCGTTAGTAGGTAAATAGTCCATGCGCGCTGAAATTGCGCGAATAGCACCGGGTTGTATGTCTGCTGGACGAGCGCGCGACAAACCATGTTTGGCCATATAATCCATATTGCCATGATAATTATTGGCTAACCATTGCAATAAGGCTGGCTCTTGTTCGGTTAAATCAATGTCGCTAATACCAATATCAGCAAAGCCAAATTCTTTGCCCCAAGACTTGATTTTATCGGCTAAATCTTGATAGTTAATGTTATTGTTGCTGGTCGTCAAAATAAGGAAACAAACTAGGTGAATATGTCCGTTAGTGTATCACAGCATGCTTTTACCGCTAAACAAGTACTTAACAATGAAGCAAAAGTGGC
This sequence comes from Thalassotalea agariperforans, assembly GCF_053470345.1. NCBI lineage: Bacteria > Pseudomonadati > Pseudomonadota > Gammaproteobacteria > Alteromonadales > Colwelliaceae > Thalassotalea > Thalassotalea agariperforans. The sequence goes on from NZ_JBQMWH010000012.1 coordinate 2,028, forward strand.
CAATAGCCAAGGTATTGCGTTAGCTGAACTAATGGAACATGCCGGCCGTGCCGTGTTTGACGAAATTGCCAAGTTAAACCTTCGGGAAAAAACCTTATTAGTGGTTTGTGGTAAGGGTAATAACGGTGGTGATGGTTTTGTGGTGGCGCGGTTAGCGTTGGCGGCCGGTTATCAAGTTAGTACTGTTGTCTTGGCGAATAAAAATCAGCTCAAAGGTGATGCTTTATTAGCTTATACAGCGTTAGCAAAAGTGACAAATGATATTGAATTTATCACCGAGTTTTCGCAATTTCAGTGTTGGCAGCATGATCAAAAAATCGAAGATGTTGCCGTTATTGTTGATGCCATTTTTGGCATTGGCTTTCGTGGCCAGTTGCCGGATTATATAGCAAATATTATTCAACAGCTGAATTTGTCGTCAGCGCTAAAAGTGGCGGTTGATCTTCCATCAGGGGTGAATGCCAGCACAGGCGAAGTAATTAATGATGCCTTTCAAGCGGATAAAACCTTGAGCTTTATCGCCGCTAAATGTGGTCTTTATACAGGGCAAGCGGCTAATTATTGTGGTGACATTGAACTTAAAGGATTAAACCTTAATCAGGCTTTTTGTCAGCAAGTTAATACAAAACAATTTATTCAATACCAGCAGCATTTACCACTAGTACCTAAAAGAAAAGCAACTAGCCATAAGGGTGATATTGGCTTGTTATTAACCTTAGGTGGTAATACCGGATTTCCTGGTGCGATAAAACTGGCAAGTATGGCGGCGTTAAGAAGTGGCGCGGCGTTGGTGAGTGTGGCTAGTCATTATGACAGCCGATTATTGGTTCATAGCCAAACACCGGAGTTAATGATTGCTGGCCATGAGCTCAGTGAACTAGCGCAGAATGATTATTTATCAAAAGCTAAGCAAATATTAATTGGCCCAGGTTTGGGTTTAGACACTTGGGCAAAATCGATATTTAACTATGCGTTAAGTTTAAATAAACCTTTGGTGGTGGATGCCGATGCTTTGACCTTACTGAGCCAATCACCAAGTTATCGTGATAATTGGGTGTTAACACCGCACCCAGGTGAAGCCGCTAGGTTACTCGGCTGTACTATTGCCGAGATTGAGCAAGATCGCTTTTTAGCGATAGCAAAAATCACCGAAAAATATGGCGGTATCTGTGTATTAAAAGGGGCGGGCACTCTAATTTCTGATGGGAAATACTGTTGGATAAATACGTCGGGTAATCCAAGTATGGCATCGGGCGGTATGGGAGATGTGTTAAGTGGAATAATTGCTGCACTTTTAATGCAAATGAATGATAAACTTGATGCTGTTCGATTAGCTGTGTTTTTACATGGTTATATCGCTGATAACATCGTTAAGCAGCAAGGTGAAATTGGCTTGCTAGCGAGCGATATTGTGTCTCACATACCAACATTTATTAATAAATTAGCATGAACGAATTTTCACTCATACTCACAGATACTGACGCGACCGTTGCGTTAGGTAAGAACTTAGCTAAATGTCTGCAACAACTTGATCACGGTTTAATAGCCTATTTAAATGGTGATTTGGGTGCAGGAAAAACCACCTTAACTCGTGGTTTTGTTCAAGGTATGGGACATCAAGGTAATGTTAAAAGCCCAACTTACACCTTAGTTGAGCCTTATGACTTAGGCGAGTGGCAAGTATATCACTTTGATTTATATCGCTTAGCCGATCCGGAAGAATTAGAATATATGGGTATTCGTGATTATTTTTCAGATAAAAGTTGTGCTTTTATTGAATGGCCGGAAAAAGGTTACGGAATATTACAAGGTGCTGATCTTATTATTAACTTAGCGTATAGTGGTGAACAGCGTCAGGTACATATACTGGCGGAAACCAGCAAAGGTCAGCAAGTTTTATTGCAATTACAAGCGCAATACACAAACTAACAATAACAAGAGAGGACAGAATAACAGTAATGTTTAGCTTACATTTGTGTCGCAACACATATTTACTCTTATTCGTTTTTTTTATTAGTTTTCAAGCTACTGCCATTAATAGTATTAACGGCGTTCGGGTTTGGCCAGCCCCCGAAAATAGCCGCGTGGTGTTCGACCTAAAAGATAAACCTGACTACAAATATTTTCCACTAAGCAATCCTGATCGTTTAGTTATTGATTTTAAAAATAGTAAAAAAAGCGTTTCATTAGCGGGCGTTGCTGATAATGACAAGCGCATTCATAAAATTCGTACCAGTACACCAGATGAAAAAAGCACCACTCGCATCGTCCTTGAATTAGCTCAAGATTATAAATTTACGGTATTTCCATTAGCACCCGCCGGTCAATATGGTGACCGATTAGTGGTTGACTTACACGACACCACAACAGCTGCGAAAAAAGATGTTAATACTCAGCAAAATCCGCAGCGGGATATAATTATTGGTATTGATGCTGGTCATGGTGGTGAAGACCCTGGCTCTATTGGGCCTAGAGGTACTTATGAAAAACGTGTGACATTGGCAATTTCAAAAAAATTACAAAGTTTAATTAACCGTGAAAAAGGCATGAAAGCGGTGATGATCCGCTCTGGCGATTATTATGTTGATCTCGATCGCCGTACCGAATTAGCTCGTAAAGAACGGGTGGATTTTTTAGTGTCTATTCATGCTGATGCTTTTCGTACGTCACAGCCAAGTGGTGCTAGTGTTTGGGTTGTTTCTAATCGTCGTGCCGAATCAGAATTATCGCGTTGGTTAGATAATCGTCAACGAAATTCAGAGTTACTTGGTGGTGGTGGTGGTGTCATTAAAACCACCAATGATGATAACCTAGCGCTAACATTGGCAGATATGAGCCGCGAACACTCATTGGATGTCAGTATTGGTGTTTCTAAAAATGTAATTGACCAACTTAGAAAAATTACCAAATTACATAAAAAAACCACACAATATAAAAGCTTAGCGGTATTGAAAGCCTCTGATATTCCATCAATTTTAGTGGAAACCGGCTTTATTTCTAACCACCAAGAAGAACGCAACTTAACCTCAAGCCATCATCAAGCTAAGTTAGCAAAAGCGGTGCATGAGGGAATTAAAAGTTACTTTTTAGAACATCCTCTTGCTGGTAGTTATTTTGCTTCGATTGGCTTTCGTAAACATAAAGTCAGTAATGGTGAGTCGTTATCTGTATTAGCCAAGCGTTATAATGTTTCTGTGGCGCAATTAAAATCGGCAAACAATCTTAATTCCAACATGGTTAGAATTGGCCAAACTTTAAAAATTCCTCGAGCTTAATTGATGTCTATAGCCATATTACCGGCGCGTCTTGCCAACCAAATTGCTGCTGGTGAAGTTGTTGAACGGCCAGCCTCCGTGGTTAAAGAATTAGTGGAAAATAGCTTAGATGCTGGCGCTACCCGTATTCAGGTTGATATTGAGAAAGGCGGTGCAAAACGCATTCGTATTATCGATGACGGCTGTGGCATAGATAAAGACGAACTAACCTTGGCATTGAGTCGTCATGCCACCAGTAAAATTAAAAACTTAGATGACCTAGAAGCGATCAGCAGTTTAGGTTTTCGTGGTGAAGCGCTTGCCAGTATTAGCTCAGTGGCCCGTTTAACTTTAACCTCTAAACCGGCACACCAAGACGCGGCTTGGCAAGCACATGCTGAAGGGCGTGATATGGAGGTTGTTTTACAACCTGCTGCACATACCAACGGGACAACCATTGATGTGGTGGATTTGTTTTTTAACACGCCAGCACGACGCAAGTTTTTACGGACAGAAAAAACTGAATTTGCTCATATTGAAGAAGTGATCAAGCGCATTGCTTTAGCGCGTTTTGATGTCAGTTTTATTCTTACGCATAACGGTAAACAAATAAAAAATTATCGTAAGGTTGCGCAATCATCTCAAAACATTAAACGTATTGCTGCAGTTTGTGGCCAAAGTTTTGTTGATCATGCTATTGAAATTGATTGTCAGCATGATGATATTCATTTATCCGGTTGGATTGCCAAGCCGAGTTATACCCGTAAACAAAATGATTTATGTTATAGCTATGTTAATGGCCGCATGATGCGCGATAAATTAATTAATCATGCGATAAGGCAAGCTTATGGCGAGTTTATTGAAAATGATGTTTATTCAGCGTTTGTGTTGTTTTTATCACTCGATTTTAATGAGGTGGATGTTAATGTTCACCCAGCTAAACATGAAGTGCGTTTTCATCAAGGGCGCTATGTGCATGACTTTATTTATTCGGTTTGTCATAAAGCGCTAGCGGAACAAATAACATTTAATACTGAGCAATTTCAGCCATCTACTACATCTGCCAGTGAATATGATTATTCAGCTATGACCGGTGTGGCAGAGCAAAGTAGCCAAAACATAACGTCAACTGGCCAGCAAACATTATCTCAGTCCTCATCTCGAACAGGACAAGACAGTTATATCAAACCGCTACAACAAATTAGTGATCGACCTGCGGCGGGTTATCAAGCGCAACATTATGGTGCCTCACCTGTTAGTAAAACCGCAGCCGATAATTATCAACAATTGATGACAATAGCCGGTCAACCGGTTACGCCAGTAATAACACCATCAGCAGAACAATCAGCGGCTAACTCCTCTTTTGATAGTAACAATGCTAAGTTCGTGATGTTACATCAAGATAATTATGTTGTTTATCAGCAAGGTGAACAGCTTAAACTTTGCCCATTAGCATCACTTGCTGAGGCAAACCAATTACAAATAATTAAGGAACTGTGGCCACATGGTTTGGTTAGCCAGCCGTTATTGTTGCCTATTAAAATTAAAACTACCCCTGAACAGATAGCACGTTTAACACAATTTGAAACATTATTATTAACTTCAGGTGTTCAACTTAATTTGATGAAAGGGTATGCTCAAATCCGCCAGTTTCCAGCCTTATTACGAGCGCAAGATGTAACTGCGTCTTTTGAGAAGATATTAGCGCAACTTATTGAATTAAAAGAAGATGAAGAAGTTAATCTTAATCGTTGGCAGCACTTTTTAGCGACACTGTCGGTACCTGAAAGTTTTACGCAAGCAAGTGCCATTCAGTTGTGGAAACAGATGTTAACGCATAATTACGAAGAATTTATTACCTTGCTAAGCTTGAATTCAGTGACCATTGACCTTACTTCAGTGGTTCAACAACTTTCTCGTATTAACGAATAAATTTGGCACTATAATAATTTACATGACTGATCTTACTGCTGATAATACTAGTGCTTTACCGGAAACTTTTTTAGCTAAAAAAGGCCAGCCGCCGGTTATTTGTTTAATGGGGCCAACGGCATCAGGTAAAACCGCTTTGGCGATGGCACTGCATGATCATTTACCGTGCGATATTATTAGTGTTGACTCAGCCCTAGTGTTTAAGGGCATGGATATTGGTACCGCTAAGCCAACAGCGCAAGAGCTAGAAAAATATCCGCACCGATTAATTGATTTAATTGATCCTGCGCAGAGTTATTCAGCCGCTGATTTTTGTCGTGATGCGTTAGCTGAAATAGCAGCGATTCGTGCTAAAGGCAGAATACCGTTATTAGTTGGTGGTACCATGATGTACTTTAAAAGCTTAATTGAAGGTATATCGCCGTTACCGGCAGCGAATGCTGAGATAAGAGCCGATATTGAACGAGAAGCGCAAGCGACAAGTTGGCAAGCATTACATGAACAATTGGCACAGTTTGACCCTATATCAGCTGAGCGTATTCATCAAAATGACCCGCAACGTTTAACAAGGGCGATTGAAGTATTTAGGATCACGGGTAAATCCTTAACGGAATTAACCGCGATTAAAGGTGATGTGCTTGATGGCGATATTATTCAGTTAGCTATTACGCCAAGTGATCGAAAAACATTACATGAACGTATTGAGTTACGTTTTAAGTTAATGATGGAACAAGGTTTTGAACAAGAAGTTCAAAAACTGAAAAGTCGCAAAGATTTACATGAGAACTTACCATCTATAAGGTGTGTAGGGTATCGCCAAATGTGGCAATACTTAAATAATGAATGTTCTTATGATGAAATGATCTTTAAAGGTGTTTGTGCGACTAGACAATTAGCAAAACGTCAGTTAACTTGGTTAAGAAGTTGGCCAAATTTAACTTGGTTGAACATGGAAGATGAAACTAATTTGCAACATGTACTGTCTATAGTGAGCAAACTATAAACATTTGTGTATAATTACATTAGATAACCATCTAAATTGAAAGAATTTTTTATCTAACAATAACAAAAGGGGCCGTTATATGGCAAAGGGGCAATCTTTACAAGACCCATTTTTAAATGCTTTACGTCGTGATCGCATTCCAGTCGCAATTTATTTAGTAAATGGTATTAAGTTACAAGGGCAAGTTGAGTCGTTCGACCAATTTGTTATTTTATTAAAAAATACTGTAAGCCAAATGGTTTACAAGCATGCTATTTCAACGGTAGTACCTTCTCGCGCGGTACAAACGCAACCAGCTGCAGGCAACTTTAATCCGGATTCAGATGAATAATGATTAAAGGTGTTATTTTAAGGAGACGCTCATTTGTTTGATCGTTATCAGGCAGGTGAGCAAGCAATCCTTGTTCATGTAGATTTCCCCGACGAAAGTTCAAAAGAAGACCTTCAAGAATTCGAAATGCTAGTATCATCAGCAGGTGTTAACGCACTTACGGTGATCACCGGCAAACGTAATACGCCACATTCAAAATACTTTGTTGGTAGCGGCAAAGTAGAAGAAGTAGCGGAAGCGGTTAAATTATTTGAAGCGAATGTGGTACTTTTTAATCATGCGTTAACGCCTTCTCAGGAAAAGCATGTAGAAGCTTTGTGCCAATGTCGTGTAGTTGATAGAACCAGTTTAATTCTTGATATATTTGCTCAGCGCGCTCGCACGCATGAAGGTAAATTACAAGTTGAGTTGGCACAATTACGCCATATTAGTTCGCGCTTAATTCGAGGTTGGACTCACCTTGAGCGTCAAAAAGGTGGTGTTGGTTTACGTGGACCGGGTGAAACACAATTAGAAACTGACCGTCGTTTATTACGTGAACGTATGGTTAATATTCGTGGTCGTTTAGAAAAAGTTGAAAAACAGCGTCACCAAAATCGCCGGTTAAGAAGTCGTGCTGAAATTCCTACGGTTTCTTTAGTGGGCTATACTAACGCGGGTAAATCAACATTATTTAATCAAATTACTAATGCGACGGTGTATGCAGCGGATCAGCTATTTGCAACCTTAGACCCAACGTTAAGAAAAATTGAAGTAGAAGATGTTGGCCGCGTTATTCTCGCTGATACCGTAGGTTTTATTCGTCATTTACCTCATGACTTAGTGGCGGCGTTTAAAGCAACATTAACGGAAACACGCGAAGCCGAATTGTTACTGCATGTTGTTGATATTTCTGATGACCGGCGTGCTGAAAACATTGAACAAGTACAAGATGTACTTGATGAAATTGATGCTGGCGATGTACCACAATTAATGATTTGTAACAAAATTGATAATTTAGACGATATTGAACCACGGATAGATCGAGACGATACCGGCTTACCGATCCGAGTGTGGTTATCAGCTCGGGCTAATTTAGGTATCGATTTATTATTTCAAGCTTTAGCTGAACGCTTAGGCCGTGCTATTGTGCGTTATAATTTGCGAATTCCACCACATGCAGGGAAATTACGAGGTGCATTTTATCAACTAAATTGTATCGTCAATGAAACTTATGATGACCAAGGTAATTGCCTATTAGAGGTGAAATTACCTGAACGCGAATGGAATCGACTTTTAAAAGACGATAAAGCAGGGATTGAAAGCTTTATCGAACATTAACAGCCTGTTATATTTAAGCAACTCAAAATCGCCTTTCAGCGATTGGTAAAATATAACACTTATTTTTATATATCGGAGACCAACATGGCTTGGAATGAACCGGGGAAGGGTGATAAAGATCCCTGGAAAAACAAAGGTGGTAATAATCAAGGACCACCAGATTTAGACGATTTATTAAAAGATCTCGGCAACAAGGTTGGCGGTATTTTTGGTGGTGGTAAACCGTCATCAGGATCAAGTCAATCAGGAAACGTTGGTAGTGCTTTTAGTTTATTAGCCTTATTAATTGTACTGGTGGTTTATGCCTACTCGTGTATTTTTACCATTAACGAAGCTGAGCGTGGTGTAAAACTGCGTTTTGGTGAATATGTTGGTGTAGTTGAGCCAGGCTTAAGCTGGAAGTGGACGTTTTTAGAACGCATTATTCCAATTGATATGCAAACAACTCGTGACTTACCTGCTTCTGGTTTTATGTTAACGCAAGATGAAAACGTTGTACGTGTTGAAATGCAAGTGCAATATCGTGTGGTTAATGCCCGTGATTATGTTTTTAATGTTACTGACCCAGATGATAGTTTAAGTCAGGCATTAGATAGTGCCCTGCGTTATGTTGTTGGCCATAATAAAATGGATGCTGTTTTAACCAGCGGCCGTGAAGATGTACGTCAGCAAGTGTGGCAGGAGTTAAATAAAATTATTGAGCCTTATAAATTAGGGTTATTGGTAGTTGATGTTAACTTTAAAGACGCACGTCCACCAGAAGAAGTAAAAGATGCTTTTGATGATGCGATTGCTGCGCAAGAAGATGAAATTCGTTACATTCGTGAAGCGGAAGCTTATGCTCGTGGTATTGAACCGCGTGCTCGTGGTCGTGTTAGTCGTATGGAGCAAGAAGCAATTGCTTACAAACAACAAATTGTTTTAGACGCGGAAGGCTCGGTAGCGAAATTTGAAAAATTATTACCTGAGTATCAAGCGGCACCAGAAGTTACTCGCCAACGTTTATATTTAGCCACTATGGAAAAAGTTTACAGTAATACTAGTAAAGTTATGGTTGATGTTGATGGTGGTAATAACATGATTTATTTACCGTTAGATAAAATTATGAATCAACAAACACAAGCACCGAGAGCTATTCCACAGTCAATGCCAGAACATAATAGTCAACAGCCGACAAGTGTAAACTCTTCCCCTGCAGGCCGTTCAGATCGCTACGATAGAGGGAGAAACTAATCATGAAAAATTTATTAGTTATTATACTGGCAGCATTATTTTTATTAGTTGTTTCTTCTGTCTTTATTATCCAAGAAGGGCAACGTGGTATCGTGTTTCAATTTAAAAAAATTAAACGTGATAGCGCAGAAGAAATGTTAGTGTTTGAACCTGGTCTTCATTTTAAAATACCGCTGATTGAATCGGTTAAAAAACTTGATGCTCGTATTCAAACCCTTGATGAAGAGCCTGATCGTTTTGTGACATCAGAGAAAAAAGATTTGATGGTTGATTCGTACATTAAATGGCGAATTGTTGACTTTTCTACCTTCTTTTTACGTACTGCCGGTGATATTGAAAACGCAAAAGTGTTATTGAAGCAAAAAGTAAATAATGGTTTACGTACTGAATTTGGTAATCGCACCATTAAAGAAATTGTTTCAGGAGATCGTGACGGTATCATGGCGGAAGCGTTAGAAAGCGCTAAAAGTAGTCGTGAAGACCTTGGCATTGAAGTGATTGACGTACGTGTGAAAGCGATTAACTTACCAAGAGAAGTTAGTAGCTCAATCTACGACCGTATGCGAGCTGAACGTACCGCTGTAGCAAAAGAGCATAGATCACAAGGTCAAGAGCAAGCTGAAATTTTACGTGCAACCATTGATGCCAAAGTAACGATTATGTTGGCTGATGCACAAAAGCATGCCTTTGAAGTACGTGGTGAAGGTGATGCTTTAGCCGCTAAAATTTACGCAGATACTTACTCTAAAGATCCTGAGTTTTATGGTTTTGTTCGTAGCCTTGAAGCATACGAAAATAGCTTTAATAACAAAAGTGATATTATGGTGGTTAAGCCGGATAGTGACTTTTTTCATTACTTAAAAAATAATGATAGTTCTAAAAGATAGAGTACCGGAAAAATCATGCTTTAGTGTATTAGTGTGATATTTTTTGTTTAGAAGCCATGACATGTTCATGGCTTTTTTATATCTTTATTAAAGTATAGTTATCCCGAGTTCGGCTTAGTTAAAACGAGAGAATAATGATGACAACCCTATTAATGGCAATTGCGATTGCATTTATTATTGAAGGTTTAATACCGGCATTATTTCCAAATAAGTGGCAAGCTTATGTGGCTAAGTTAGCGAATGAACCGACGGCACAAGTGAGAACGATGGGCTTGATCGTGATGATAATTGGTTTGCTGCTTTTGTGGGTGGTTAGTCCTTAACACGCTGTTTATTAGCGTTTATTAAGGAAATCACCGTTAATGTATCAGAATTTCAAAAACTACAGGATGCAAAAATCGCCAATTAGTACTTGGACTGCTATTTGATATTTGTTAGAATCCCCGCCTAATTTTCTGATAGACATGTGAACATGGGAAAAAACGTTGTAGTTCTTGGCACCCAATGGGGTGACGAAGGTAAAGGTAAAGTCGTTGACTTACTAACTGATAAAGCAAAATACGTGGTGCGTTATCAAGGTGGTCATAATGCTGGCCATACTCTAGTTATCAATGGTGAGAAAACCGTTCTTCATTTAATTCCATCGGGTGTTTTACGCGATAACGTAAAATGTTTAATCGGTAACGGTGTTGTTCTTTGTCCAAAAGCCTTAATGGCTGAAATGACTATGTTAGAAGAGCGTGGCGTTCCTGTTCGCGAACGTTTATTAATTTCTGACGCATGCCCATTAATTCTTCCTTATCATAATGCCTTAGATGCTGCGCGTGAAATTGCTCGTGGTAGTAAAGCTATTGGTACTACTGGTCGTGGTATTGGTCCAGCATACGAAGATAAAGTTGCTCGTCGCGGTTTACGTGTTGGTGATTTATTCTGTGCCGAATCTTTTGCGGCTAAGTTAAAAGAAATTATGGAATACCATAACTTTGTTTTAACAACCTACTACAAAGTTAAGCCTGTTTCTTATGAAGAAGTACTTGCTGATGCATTAGCGGTTGCTGATGTGATCAAAGGCATGGTTGCTGATATTGCTGAATTGCTTGATCAAGCACGTAAAAACGGTGAGTCAATCATGTTTGAAGGTGCTCAAGGTACCTTACTTGATATCGACCACGGTACTTACCCTTACGTAACGTCTTCAAATACTACCGTAGGTGGTGTTGCAACAGGTTGTGGTTTTGGTCCTTTACACCTTGATTATGTGTTAGGTATTACCAAAGCATATACTACACGTGTTGGTTCAGGCCCGTTCCCAACGGAATTGAACGATGAAATCGGTAACCACTTAGGTACTGTTGGCCATGAATTTGGCGCTACTACTGGTCGTGAGCGTCGTTGTGGTTGGTTTGATGCGGTTGCTATGCACCGTGCAGTTCAAGTGAACAGCATCAGTGGCTTCTGCTTAACTAAGCTTGATGTTTTAGATGGCTTAAAAGAACTGAAAATCTGTACTGGTTACAAAACTGAATCAGGTGAGGTGATCACTGTACCACCAACAGCTGCTGAAGGTTATGAGAAAATTACACCTGTATATGAAACGGTTCCAGGTTGGTCAGAATCAACGGTTGGCGCTACTACATTAGAAGAATTACCTGCGAATGCTAAAGCTTATATCAAGCGCTTAGAAGAAGTTACCGGTGTACCAATTGATATTATTTCAACTGGTCCAGACCGTGTTGAAACAATGATTTTAGTTAATCCATTTGACGAATAATTATTGTTCTGATTAAACAAAAGCCAGCTTTCAAGCTGGCTTTTTTGTATCTTACACTTAATTACACCTTTAAGCGGATTTAGTCTTCATCATCTTCATAAACACTAAAGTCTGTTACACCTTGCTCTTCGAGTATTTTTCGCACGCTGGCTGGTAACTTTTCCGTATTATCTTTAGCAAGATCAATATCATCCGGCAGGGGTTGGCCGGTAAAAGCATGTAAAAATGCTTCACAAAGTAACTCGCTATTGGTTGCATGTCTTAAATTATTAATTTGGCGACGGGTACGTTCGTCGGTTAATACTTTTAACACACGTAACGGAATGGACACGGTGATCTTTTTAACTTGCTCACTTTTTTTTCCGTGTTCGGCGTAAGGGTTTATATACTCGCCATTCCATTCTGCCATGAATTACCTCTAAATATTTTTGTTATAGGCTAAATTGTACTGACTCCTTGGTAACAGTCAACTATGAATGTGTAGAAGTTTAGATGTCTAGATATTTATTTATGCTTTTAACTCAATAAAGCATCTATTTGTTCGGTTATCTCCGGTTTCGTGGGCTTTTGTGAAAACTATACTCATCAAAATAAGCAACGCTTTGCTAATTTTCCTGCTTAGTCATTTTAAATCAAATTTAAGCTTCCGCATGTTTTTTGTACTATTTTTTATAAAATATAAGGTAAAAAAATCATAAGGTTAGTACTTCTACTTAAAATAAAATAGCCATAATCATAAATTTTGGTAATTCTGTAAGGTTGTCATGCCAATTTTGTTGGTGTATGTTTTTACTGCTCAAGGATAATAATTAATGAACAAGGAAGTCATCAAAATAAAATAATTAACAATAAATAGGGGTATTTATGAAAATTAAATTTAATAAGAAAGAGTTCACTATTTCACGGCTAGTTGCGGCGTGTTTAATACCAGTAAGTAGTTTTGCTTTTGCTGATAGCATCAACGTTTATAATGCAAACGATTTACAAAATGCATTAAAATCTGCTAGCCCTGGGGATGAAATTATTATTAATCCAGGTAGTTATATAGGGAATAAAGGCTCTAGCGGTAGCTCAAAAGCCCACTTTTTTAGCAATAAAAGTGGTACATCAAATGACCCTATTATTTTAAGAAGCAAGTGGAAGGGAAATAAACAAGTCCTTAAAGGTGAATCCGTTGATTCAGCCTATATCTTATATTTAACCGGTGATCATTGGCTTATTAAGGATTTAAAATTTACCACAGCACAAAAAGGTATCATGCTTGAAGGTGCCAATAACAATACCTTAGACAATATTGAAGTCTCTAATATAGGTGCTGAAGCGGTACATTTTAGATATTCTAGTTCAAACAATATCCTTTCAAATTGCTATATTCACAATACCGGTAAGCGCACGGGGCAAGAAGGTTTTGGTGAAGGGGTTTATGTTGGTACGCATGACGGTCATACTTCTGAAAAATTAGATCCTAGTAACAATAACCGTATTGGTGGCTGTGCAATAGGGCCAAATATTACTGCTGAAGCTTTTGATATTAAATCCGGTACTACAGGTACCGTAATTGAATCAAACTATATCAATGGTCAGGGGATTATTGGTGCTTCTGGCAATCCAGCGGCGGATAGCTTTATTGATGTAAAAGGCACTGACGTAATTATACGCAATAATATCTTCGATTATAAAAACGATAATAATTTCGACCATGGTATTTTCACGTACCAAGAGCACAGAAATTCTAATATTTATGATAACAAGTTTACTTTAGCCACGAGTATGCCGACCTTTAAGTTGCTAGAAGAAACGGTACATGCGAAAAATAATGAACGTTTAGATGGTGGTACAAAGCTTGTTCAAGCTGACTATCAGTTAAACAAAATTGACGATCAGCTTGATTTAAGTATTGAAAAACCAGCGCAAACCTATGCTTGTTTTGATGAATTAGCTAATGGTTGCGGTTCTGCGCCAAGTACAATACCAGATCCAGAGCCAACACCTGATCCGGAAACACCCGTTGGTCCAGATGGCTATACTTATGCAGCAAATGAGGGGGCTACGGTAAATGTTTCTGGTGAAATGGATATTGCTTATGGGGCAAATGGCTTATTCAACTATTTATATAATCAAACTAGTCATGTAGTTTGTAATAACAATACTTTTGGCGACCCAATTTCAGGCACGGCTAAAAAATGTTATACCAAAGCCTCAGAAGTGACCACACCGCCTTCAAATGATAGCTGTTCAGGGACTAAGGCCATTACTTGGAATACCAAAACTGAAATTAATATTGCCAGTACTAATTGTATTAGTTTTGATCGTGACTTAGGTAATGAAACGTTACAAGCTTGGGATAGTGATACTAACAGCTCTTGTAACTTTAGAGGTGAAATCGCTTCAACAGATAACCCTTCTATTGCTGAAACCATTACAGCCAATTACCAAGCGGTATCTAATTTATCAGGCACAACATTTAAGTTAACACCAAATAATAACTGTCAGTATATTAAAATAAGAGCTTATTAACCTTTTACTAAAACCTTATCAAAAGCGCGCAAATTATTTAGCGCGTTTTTTATTGGTAAATTATATCGGTCCAGATCGTTATTTATCAGCTTAAGTGATTGCGTATCAATAAGGTTAGTGAGCAAACTGAACTGAGATTTGCCTTGACGATAAATGCATAAAGACTTAGAGTTATAGACGTCCAAACATCTAAAAAGTTAAGTCTGATTTTAGACTCAACCAAAGTCCAGTCAAGGGTACACAATGTCTAATGTTAAAATAGCAACTAAAGCAGTTATCGCGGGTATTAATACAGATTCACAACATGGTGCTGTTGTTGGTCCAATACATTTATCAAGTACCTATGCGTTAAAAGGCTTTAATGAAAAAGGTCAATTTGACTATTCTAGAACAGGTAATCCTACCCGCTCAACGTTTGGCCAGGCTATTGCTGATTTAGAAGGTGGTGCTGTTGGTGTCGTTACTGGTACAGGTATGTCAGCGGTTCACTTAACTTGCCAGGTGTTGTCAGTGGGTGACAGTGTTGTTATTCCTCATGATTGTTACGGTGGCAGTTATCGCTTATTTACCCATTTAGCTAAACGTGGTCAATTTAACGTTATTGTGGTTGATCAAAATGATGAAGTTGCTTTAGCTGAAGCATTAGCGCAAAAGCCAAAACTCGTTTTAGTTGAGTCGCCAAGTAATCCATTGTTACGTATTGTTGATATTGAAAAAATTGCCAAGGCAAGTCATGCGGTAGGTGCTTTGGTTGCGGTTGATAATACCTTTCTATCGCCGGTATTGCAGCAGCCCTTAGCCTTAGGTGCTGATATTGTTTTCCATTCAACTACTAAATATATCAATGGCCATAGTGATGTTGTTGGTGGTGTGTTAGTGACGAAAGAACAAAAGTTAGGTGAAGAGTTAGCTTGGTGGGCAAATTGTATCGGCATTACGGGCTCAGCCTTTGATAGCTTTCTTGCTTTACGCGGTTTAAAAACTTTACCTGTCCGTATGAAACAACATCAAATTAACGCCAATGCCGTTGCAGAGTTTTTATCCTCGCATCCAGCTATTGAAAAAGTTTATTATCCTGGCTTACCTTCACATCCTGGCCATGAATTAGCGAAACGTCAGCAAGCAGACTTTGGTGCTATGATGAGCTTTGAAGTTAAAGGTGGTGTCGAAGCGGTAAAAGTATTATTTGATAACTTAGCTTTATTTACTTTAGCACAGTCGTTAGGTGGGGTTGAATGTTTGATCAGTCACCCATCAACAATGACTCATGCTGGTATGGAAATAGCGGCGCAATTAGAAGCCGGTATAACACAGTCATTAGTACGTATTTCTGTGGGTATTGAAGATGCCGACGATATTATTGCTGATTTAAATAATGGTTTAAACGCGAGTCAAAAATAGCGTTAAGCCCACTAAATTATTCTTGTGAATATAAGCCCATCTTTTTAGATGGGCTTTTTATTGTGATAGAAAAAATAGAGGGTATTCCGTCGGTGGTTAATATGGATGTTATCATTTTGTTAATGGTACAGGTATTTGTTGATTAATTGTGTGTTAGTGATTAGTCTTAAACTATATTTAGTATTCGTTTTTCATAAAAATCCTTTTTTATCAAGAGTTTGTTTTTGAAAAATAATTCATGGATGCATTATATTTCGGCGATGGCAAAAAAAAACTTACACGACTCTCATTTTACTTGCGATGTTAGAAATCTCGTTAATCGCTTGAATGATCGCACTAGTCAAAAAGACTCTGTGCTTGATCGTGCGGTTGAGTTTTTTGCTAGCTCTGCAGAAATACAAAATGAGCTGAATAGTTTTAAACAGCAACTCACGGCATTGAACGCGGAATTATCAGCAGCATCATCAGCTAAAAAGAAGTCGCTACAAGCTGAAATAGATAAAATAACCGGTAATCAAGCTACCTTTAAGCAGAAATTGGATATTGAAGGGCTAGATCGTCATCATCATTTACGTGAAGTGTGTTATCAGTTACTGGCGTTATGTGAAGGCGAAACTTTTGATGATACGTTAAGAAAATCAGCACAGTTACTTGGTACGATTCAATTGATCAGCCCTACCGAGGGCAAAGACATTGCCAGTATTAATGAACGGCATAAGCCTATCTATAAAGCGGTGTTATGTTTACGTTTGTTAGACGAACTCATTATTAGTAACCAATTAGACGATCCTTATATTACGAAATACCTTGCTGATGTGCCTAATAATAGGTATCAGCACTTTAATCAGTTAAATAGTGAAGCGTACCAAACGTTTGTTGAGCAAGTTAAATTGCCTATTGTTATGGCAGCATTGGTGCAAGATATTGGTAATTTTCATCCGGAAGCTCAGGCTATTTTAGTTGGAGAACATGGTAAAGATGATCCTTACCGGACTTTAGAACTGGAAGATCGTAAAGCGCTATTGCAAATTAGTTTTCGTGAAATGCATAGCTATATTTCTGAAGGTTTAGGAAGTTTAGTTTATGTTGGTAATTCGCGTGCTGAAAAAAATCTCTTTGTTGTACGGGAAAAAGAAAAACATCAATTTGTTAAACGTTTATTAAAAAGTGCTATTTCGCCTAAAAAGGGCATTGGCAACATTTTAAAAGTTCCACAAATATATACTTCGATAATTTTATCAACCAAAGCTAACTATAACTATAAAGTTCTACCAAAGGTTTACCATGTGCTGAATTTAAATGCTGAGCGAGGTGCTTGTGCGCAATCAGTGGTTGACGCTCTTTATAAAATTACCGGTATGTTCCCACAAGGTTATGGCATTACTTATATTCCGAAAGCACTTGATAATAGTTATATGGACTTTTATGAATATGCAGTGGTGAGTCAGTTTTACCCTAGTCACCCAGAAGAGCCAATATGTCGGCAAGCTACTAAAAAGTTATCATTCATAAGCTTTGGTCAAGATATACACGTGATTAAAGAAAGTAACTTATATTTTGTTGAAACCGCGAAACGTTTTTCTAGAGTAAGTAAAAAACGCTTATTAGAGATACTAGAGCAGCTAGTATCTAATTTTGAGGAGCGTAAAGAACTTGATATTTTACCTCGCTGCTGGCTACCGAATGATTACTTCTCGGTAAAAAATCATCAAAAGCTATGGAATCGGGCGGTTGAATAGTTTTTGCTATCAAACATTGTATTTCTATTTTATCTCTCAGCTGAATTATTAAACAAAGATAGGCAGACCCTAAATTTATTTGATTTTTATTGTGCAAATAATTATTTAATAAAAAATCTAAGAATAAGATATTTATTCTTTTTTATTGCATAACTAGTCACTTTTTGCTAAATTTCATTCCCTTAATGGATCATAGGGTAAAAGGCGCGCATTTAATGCTAAAAATGTTTCGACGATAATAGTTTGATATGTTGTAATACGCTTTTTAAATTTCACTGCCTATGATGTCTGACAGTGGTTTAGGTACAGTGTTTTACTTGTTTAATAAACTTAAATTAAACAAAATGGTAAGCTAATAGATTAGCTACATATGAAATAAAACGTTGAATTAACAATTGAATAAAATTGCATTTTGAGGCTTCCTTGTGGTTAAAAGTATGAATGTTGCGGTAATTGGTGCTAGCGGTTATGTTGGCGCAGAGTTAATTAATTTATTAACTAACCACAATAAAATTTCGATAGCACACCTTCTCGTATCAGAAAATAGCTCGTCGGAGGGCTTATTGTTTTCTGACTTACATGCCAAATATCAAGGTGTTTGTGATTTACCGTTGCAAGCATTTTCACCTGCTTGGTTTGATCAACATATCAAAAATGCGGCAACACCAATTGATGCTGTATTTTTTGCAACGCCACATGAATATAGCGCTGAATGGGCGAATATTTTCTTAGAAGTGGGCGTGAAAGTGTTTGATCTTTCTGGGGGCTTCCGTTTAAAAGATGCGGCAGATTACCCAACTTATTATGGTTTTGAACATCATAACCTTAGTGCTTTAGAACAAGCCAAGTATGGTTTAGCGGAATGGTTAGATGAATCATTTGCCGATTCAAATATTGTTGCTGTTCCTGGTTGTTATCCAACGGCCAGTTTATTAGGTTTAAAGCCGATCACAGCTAACAACCTTCATGTAGAAAATTCGTTAATTGTTGTTAATGGTATTAGCGGTGTTTCAGGTGCTGGCCGGAAAGCGTCATTAGGTACCAGTTTTAATGAAGTAAGCTTAACACCTTACAACATTTTACAGCACAGACACCAACCTGAAATTAGCCAAGAAGCCAATGCTCAGGTGATTTTTAATCCGCATTTAGCACCATATAAACGTGGTTTACTATCAACGGTAACCTTGCAATTAAAAGACGATGTTACTGAAGCGCAAGTTAACCAAGCATTTCACAATGCTTATGACGATAAGCCTTTAGTGCGTATTGCTGCTACGTGGCCAAAAATTGACAATGTTGCTTACACCCCATTTGCTGATATTCATTGGAAATATGACGCAGAAAAGCAAGTGGTTGTTGTTAGTACGGCAATTGATAACTTACTTAAAGGTGCCGCGTCACAAGCGGTACAATGTGCAAATTTAGTAATGGGCTTACCAAGTGAATATGGCTTGTTAGCTAACACTATGACAACTGGCCAAGGTAATTAATTATCATGAAACCTTTAGTGATCAAAATTGGCGGTGCCATTCTTGAAAAAGCATCAGCGCTAAAAGCTTTGTTGGTGGAAATTGCGAAATTAGAAAACCAACAGGTTGTGTTAGTGCATGGCGGTGGTAGCTCGGTTGATGCGCAATTATCACAAGCTGGTTTTACTACTGAGAAAAAAGACGGTAAACGTATCACACCAGCAGAGCAAATGCCGATTATTGCTGGCACGTTAGCTGGCTTTGTTAATAAAACGATTGTTGGTCAAGCAAATGAACTCAAGCTTGCTGCTGTTGGTTTATCACTCGGTGATGGCAACATGGTGAGTTGTACTTTAGCGGATCCCGCTTTAGGTAATGTTGGCGATCCTGCGCCAAAAGAAAGTGCTTTATTAACGACTTTATTATCGAACGGCTTTTTTCCGGTTGTTTCATCAATTGGGGCGTTAGACAATGGTGAATTAGTCAATGTAAATGCCGATGATGCAGCTGTTGCCATTTGTCAGTTATTAGAAGCAGAATTATTGTTATTAACCGATGTGCCTGGTGTTAAAGGGGCAGATGGTGAATGGTTAGTAGAATTGGGTAGTCAACAAGCTGCCGAGTTAATTGAACAAGGTGTTATTGCTGGTGGTATGACAGCAAAAGTAAATGCAGCGTTATTAGCTGCGAATCAGTTACGACGAAGCATCGCGGTTGCCAGCTGGCAGTCACCTGAGCTGATCGTTAATTTGCTTAAGGGTGACAATATCGGCACCCGCATTTTAGCTGATTCATAAATTCACTTATTTCGTCAAACCGCGAATAAAGCAAAAGAAAGGATTTACCATGTCGTTATCAAACGTAGCTTTAGAAAATTTTCTTGCTGATGATCAACTCAACAAAGAGCAAACGTTGGGCTTAATTGCATTAGCAAAAGATATTAAAAACAACCCTGCTAATTATGCACAAGCATTAGCAGGTAAATCGGTTGCCATGATTTTTGAAAAACCGTCATTACGTACTCATGTAAGTTTTGATATGGGGATTAATAAATTAGGTGGTCATGCCCTTTATTTAGGACAGCAAAATGGCAAGTTGGGTGAGCGTGAACGCATTAGTGATTATGCTCATAACTTATCATGTTATGCCGATGCAATTGTTGCACGGGTATTTAGCAACGCTGCTATTGAAGGTTTAGCTGAGCATGCCAGTGTGCCAGTAGTAAATGCCTTATGTGATTTATATCACCCATGCCAAGCATTAGCTGACTTTGTGACTTTATCTGAAATTTATGATGATCTTAGCAAAGTAAAATTAGCTTATGTTGGTGATGGTAATAATGTTTCTAATTCATTAATGTTAATGGCGGCAACCGTAGGTACTGATTTTACCTTGATTTGCCCTGAAGGCTGTGGCCCGTCAGATGCCATGTTAAGTAAAGTTCATGCCTTGGTTGAGCAATCAGGCGCGCAGTTTACTTACAGTAATAACATTGATGATCTTGGTCAACAAGATGCGATATATACCGATACTTGGGTATCTATGGGTGATGAAGACCCAAGTAAAAAGGCGGCAATATTAGAAAAATTTGCCCCGTATCAGGTTAACCATCAATTAATGGAAAAAGCGGGGGCGAATGTTGTTATGCATTGTCAGCCGGCGCATTTAGGTGAAGAGATCACCACGGAACTTTTTGACAGTGAAATGTCAGTAGTGTTCCAAGAAGCGGAAAACAGAATGTGGGCACAAAACGCTGTTTTAGTGTCACTTTTAGGTAAGTAAATATTTAGTTTAGTGATTTTTTAAAACCTCACTAAACTATACAAATTAAATTTTAATATTAAACAGAATTGTTATCGCAGTAGTTGGTATTTAGGCAAAACCGTCAAACAACACATGAATAAGCTTATCTTGATAAGTGCTTTCATTTGTTAAAAGACAATAAAACCTAGATGTTGAGTACGAAGATGACGAAGGATAACAAAATGGCTTTAGCAGCAAAGAAAAAAATCAAAAAAGTAGTACTAGCGTACTCAGGTGGTTTAGACACATCAGCAATCATTCCATGGTTAAAAGAAAACTATGAAGGTTGTGAAGTTATCGCGTTTTGTGCCGATGTTGGCCAAGGCGAAGAAGAATTAGTGGGTATTCAAGAAAAAGCCATTGCTTCAGGTGCTACTGAATGTCATGTGGTTGACCTTAAAGAAGAATATGTAAAAGATTACATTTACCCAATTCTTAAAACGGGTGCAGTTTACGAAGGCCAATATTTATTAGGTACTTCTATGGCACGCCCAGTGATTGCCAAAGCACACGTTGAAGTTGCACTTAAAGTCGGTGCTGACGCGGTATGTCACGGTTGTACTGGTAAAGGTAACGACCAAGTACGTTTTGAGTCTTGTTTTGCTGCTTTAGCACCAGAGCTTACCGTAATTGCGCCATGGCGTGAGTGGGACATGGTTTCTCGCGAAGACTTATTAAACTACCTTGCTGAGCGTAATATTCCTTGTGCCGCATCATTAACTAAAATTTATAGCCGTGATGCTAACGCATGGCATATTTCACACGAAGGTGGAGAGTTAGAAGATCCGTGGTGTGAGCCGTCGAAAGAAGTATGGACTATGACAGTAGATCCAATGGACGCACCTGATGAAGCAGAGCGTGTGCAATTAAGCTTTGTTAAAGGTGAGTTAGTTTCTGTTGATGGTAACGATTTTAGCGACAGCAGCATGCCTGCTCATGATGCTTTAATGTACTTAAACGCTAAAGGTGCTGCGCATGGTGTTGGCCGTATTGATATCGTAGAAAACCGTTTAGTGGGTATGAAGTCTCGTGGTTGTTATGAAACTCCGGGCGGTACTATCTTAATGGCTGCTTACAAAGGTTTAGAAACCTTAATTTTAGATAAAGAGTCATTAAAATACCGTGAATCAATTGGTCTTGAATTCTCTCACGTTATTTATGACGGTCGTTGGTTCACACCACTTGCTAAAGCACAATTAGCAAGTGCAGCGTCATTCGCTGAGCAGTTAACTGGTGATGTTGTAGTTAAATTATATAAAGGTACTGCGCAAGTGACTCAACGTCGTTCGCCTAACTCTTTATACTCAGAAGAGTTTGCTACTTTCGGTGCTGATGATGTTTATGACCAAAAACATGCTGAAGGTTTTATCCGTTTATTCAGCTTATCTAGCCGTATTACTGCACTTTCTCAAAAGGGCAGCAAGTTAGACGCTTCTTCTTTAGAAAATAAGGATAGCTAAACATGGCATTATGGGGCGGCCGCTTTAAGGGCGAAGCAAGTGTTCAATTTAAAAAGTTTAATGACTCACTGCCAGTGGATTACCGCATGGCAGTGCAAGACATTGTTGGTTCAATTGCTTGGGCTGGTGCTATTCACAGTGTTGGTGTTATCAATGAAGACGAACACACACGTTTAGTTGCAGCACTTAACGAGTTAAAAGCATCAGTTGAAGCTGATCCGGAGCAAATTTTAACCTCAGATGCGGAAGATATTCACAGCTGGGTTGAAGGTAAATTAATTGAAGCAACCGGCGACCTAGGTAAGAAATTACATACTGGCCGTAGCCGTAATGACCAAGTAGCAACGGATTTAAAGTTATGGTGTAAAGAAACTGGCGGTGAATTATTACTCGCGTTAGTGAATTTACAACAAGCCATGATGGACTTAGCTGAGCGTGAAAAAGACACGGTATTACCAGGTTATACCCATTTACAACGTGCGCAGCCAGTAACCTTTGGTCACTGGTGTTTAGCGTATGTTGAAATGTTTAACCGTGATATTGGTCGTTTAAAAGATGCTTTATACCGTGCTGATACCTCGCCATTAGGCTCAGGTGCTTTAGCGGGTACAGCTTATCCAATTGACCGCGATTTATTAGCACAAAACTTAGGTTTCCGTTGTGCGACCTTAAATAGTTTAGATGCGGTATCTGATCGTGATCATGTTTTAGAGTTTTTATCATGTGCCAGCATTAGCATGATGCACATGTCGCGTTTTGCGGAAGATTTAATTTTCTACAACTCAGGTGAAGCGGGCTTTGTTGAAATGAGCGATTTAGTTAGCTCTGGTTCTTCATTAATGCCACAAAAGAAAAACCCTGATGCTTGTGAATTAATTCGTGGTAAAGCGGGCCGTGTTATGGGCTCGTTAACCGGCATGATGGTAACCATGAAAGCTTTACCATTAGCTTATAACAAAGATATGCAAGAAGACAAAGAAGGTTTGTTTGACGCATTAGACACTTGGTTAGAAGTAATGGAAATGGCGGTATTAGTAGCTGACGGTTTAAAAGTAAACCGTTCACGTACACTTGCTGCTGCACAACAAGGTTATTCAAACGCCACTGAATTAGCTGATTATTTAGTAGCGAAAGATATTCCGTTTCGTGAAGCTCACCACATTGTTGGTGAAGCGGTATTATCAGCGATTGACGCTGGCCATGCGTTAGAAGATTTTACCCTTGCGCAATTACAAGAATTTAGCGATAAAATTGAAAATGACGTTTATCAGTATTTATCAATTGAGTCGTGCTTAGATAAACGTGAAGCCTTAGGTGGTACTTCGCGCATTCAAGTACAAAAAGCCATTGATAATATGCAGTCAGGCGAGAATGATACCTTAAGCGCACAAGTTATTGGCGCACCAGGTAAAGTACAAATTCAACATGCGTTAAAGCAAGTTAAGCAACGTTTAAATGCTCAACGTGCCGCTGCGTTATCAGTACGTCGTGCGCGTATGTCTGATGTTGATAAAATTGCCGAGTTAGTCGCTTTCTGGGCGGAAAAAGGTGAAATTCTTACCCGCAGCCGTGACAATATTATTCACGACATTCAAAACTTTGTTGTTGCTGAACTTGACGGTGAAGTGGTGGCAAGTGCGTCACTTTATATTTATCAAACCGGCTTAGCTGAAATTCGCTCAATTGTGGTTGATGAAAATTTCCAAAACCAAGGCCAAGGCCAAGCGATGGTGCAATATTTATTAGAATTTGCCCTGTCAATTGAGTTACAGAAAGTGATTGTATTAACTTACATTCCTGACTACTTTAAGCAATTAGGTTTTAATTTAATTGATAAAAGTAGCCTAGCTGACAACATTATTGAAGATAGTGATCCGTCACGTAATCCAAATGATGAAGTGGCTATGGAATATATTGTTAACCGCGGCTAATTGTTTAGCCGCAACAGCATTAAGCTGTTGTAAGCGATAAAAGTTAACCAATAAAATGATGAAAAAACGAGTACCTTTATTGCTACTCGTTTTTTTTACCTGTAAATTCAAGTAATAGCGGTGCTTTCTAGAGCGCTTATTAGCCATAATTTATTAATGAACAATGTAGTGACAATAACATGGATTTAAACAATCAAAATACGGTGAAATGGTTTAGAAATGCCGCACCATACATTAACGCACATCGGGGCAAAACTTTTGTGCTGATGTTTGGTGGTGAGGCGGTTTTACATCCTAATTTTTCGAATATTATTCATGATATTGCTTTGCTACGTAGCTTAGGTGTTAAGTTAGTTTTAGTGCATGGTGCCCGTCCGCAAATTGAAGAACGCATGAAATACCGTGGTGTAGAGCAGGTGTTTGAAAATAACATCCGGATCACCGACGGTGAAACCTTAGCGGCGGTAAAAGATGCCACGGGTTCACTGCGTATTCATATTGAAGCCTTGTTAACTATGGGGCTGATAAATTCACCAATGCATGGTTCACAAATTCGGGTTAGTACCGGTAACTTTGTCGTGGCTAAGCCAATGGGTATTCATAATGGTGTTGATTACAAACACACCGGCTCAGTACGAAAAATTGATGTTTCCGGTATTAATACGCAGTTAGAGCATGAATCTATTGTTTTATTATCACCTGTGGGTTATTCAAAAACTGGCGAAGTATTTAATTTATCAACCGAAGATGTGGCAACCCAAACCGCCATTGCTTTACAAGCCGACAAGTTGATCACTTTTACCGCTCATGAAGGCTTGTTAGATAGTAACAATAAGTTGATCCGTAGTTGTGATTTAAACACCGTCAAAGGTTTATTAAACAGCCCACAACGACATGAACAGTATGTGGCACTTAGAGCTATTTTAAATAGTGTTCAGGGCGGCGTAGAGCGTTGTCATAGTTTGAATTACCAAAGTGATACCGCGTTATTACAAGAGCTATTCACTCGTGATGGTGCCGGCACCTTGGTTGCTAAAGATGTACAAGAGCAAATATCGACAGCGACCATTGATGATGTCACAGGTATTCTTGAGCTGATCGAACCTTTAGAAGAGCAAGGCACTTTAGTTAAGCGTTCACGTGAATTGTTAGAGATGGAAATAGGGCAATTTAAGGTCATTAAAAAAGAAGACATTATTATAGCCTGTGCAGCACTCTACCCTTACCCTGAGGCGAAAACGGGTGAAGTGGCGTGTGTTGTTATTCATCCTGATTATCGTGGTGGTCAACGAGGGGTGAGATTATTCGACGCAATCGAAAAAGAAGCGGTGCAACAAGGCTTAACCTCTATTTTTGTATTAACTACCGTTAGTGCGCATTGGTTTTTAGAGCAGGGCTTTCTTGAACAGCCAATCTATAAACTGCCTGAGGGTAAACAAAAAATGTATAACTATCAGCGTAAATCAAAAGTGTTTATTAAAGAAATATAAACTTGAAGATCACAAGCAAGGCTCATTGCCGTCAATGGGCTTTTTGTCTCTGCTGATATATACTTAAAATTACCTTGTCATTGATGAATTAATAGTGGAGTTTTTCGCTTATGCTGCGCATTATGCTTATTATCGTCACGTTAATTTTATTCAATGTGAAAGTGTCTTATGCGCATGATGTCACATATTGGGGGCTCGGGCCTAAACGAGATGATTACCATACCGAGCTTTTAAAATTAATCTTCGAGCATGTGCCAGATACCACCTATCAAATAAAGCTTTACCCAACTGAAATTCCACATCAGCGTGCTTTTCAATTTCTAGAGGCGGGTGAAGCGATTGATATTGTTATTGGTTATGCCACGAATGAAAGAATTGATAAATATCAAGCGATCCCAATTCCAATCATGAAAGGCTTAAATGGTTGGCGGGTTTCTATTATTCATCAAGATAATATTGATATGTTCAAAGAGGTAAAAACCTTAGCGCAATTGCGAAAATATACCCCAGGTTTATTTCATTCGTGGACCGACAATAAAATTTTTGCAGCGAATAACATTATTACGTTAAAGGGCTCTGATTTTAATGGTCTTTTTTATATGCTCGATAAAAAGCGCTTTGATTATTTTCCGTTATCTTTATTAGAGATAGAAAGGGAACTGGCAATTTATAACAAAGAGTATCAGTTAAATTTAATAGCTGAGCCTCACATTATTGTGAATTACCCTGTTTGCTTTTATTTTTATGTAAAAAAAGGCAATAACACCTTAAGTGACAATATTACTGCTGGCTTTGAAACCATTATTGCCAATGGTAAGTTTGACTTG
This sequence comes from Thalassotalea agariperforans, assembly GCF_053470345.1. NCBI lineage: Bacteria > Pseudomonadati > Pseudomonadota > Gammaproteobacteria > Alteromonadales > Colwelliaceae > Thalassotalea > Thalassotalea agariperforans. Next base: position 28,396 of record NZ_JBQMWH010000012.1, read on the forward strand.
TTATTTGATAAGTTTCACGGTGAAAAGGTTAATGGTTTTATGTCTGAAAATCGCCAAATTATCAAATTGGCTAATCCGTTATTACCTAAAAGTGTGCCTATCAATCGAGAAGAGTTGTGGTTGCATTAGTGGTAAACAAAGCCGTTAACAAGCAATAAATTGTTGCTTATCACTTGTTAACGGATAATTTGATGAAAGCGTTAATATACTTAATTACTAGAAATTACCTCAACGTTATTAATAACATAATTAATCGCATCACACTCTTCACTACCTGAATCAATAAAATAAATGCTTGGTACGCCTAACTGATTAAAACTAGGTAACTTCATTGGTTCGCTGGCGTTTAAGCCGGCTTGAAATGGTGTTAACTGCAATAACGTTGCTAATTCGTCATAGAGTTCATCAATGGTGAAATAATTGCTTAAATCGGTTAAAAACACCTCGTTATTGATATCATATGCTGAAACCACGTTATCATCACTTACCGTTACTTTAACTGAGGGTAAAACATCAAAGGTAGGGCAGTCGCTATAACTATAAGTAAACTCAAAACTGTATTCACTAGCACCTATGTCTTGCCATTTTGTCGATTGAGCAACTAGCTGCTCTAATAAATGGTATTTCCGATGATCAGGAATCACCTTGTATTCACATTGCTCATCAAATTGTGCATCAGGTAAATTCGCAAGCCGAGAAAAACCTAAGTTTTCGGCGCTTGCTAAATCACCATAATGAATGGTGTAAATGTTGATTGAGCCGGTGTCTGAGCCACAAGCTTCAGGATAAGCTAAACCATCGTGGCCTTTTTGTGAGCAATGAATTTCAATAGCTTCATTGATTAATGCCAAGCCATGACTTTTTACCGAAACTGCGCTACTGCTATCGCAAGCTAACGCTAAATCGTCGTGATAAACACGAACATGACTATAACGTTCATCAATTTTTATATCAGAATCACAAGCACTTAAGATGGCGGTTAAGCTTGCCAAACTCATAACTAGTCGTTTATTGTTCATTCTTATCACCTCATTTATCCTTAATATTTAATACACATTAATCTGATCTCAGGTTAAGTTACTTGATTAAGTTTAGTTGCTCGTTATTTGCTAATCTGTTGTTAAATGCTAATAAATGTAATCATATGTAATCGTTAATGAAGTTGCTTAGTGGCAATGGTAAATTAGAGAAAAGTTCCTATTGTTGTCTGACATGAAAAATTATTTATCTGTTTTTTTACTGCTATTTTGTTCACTTTTTTTAAGGCCAGCTCAAGCGCAATGCGCTGCTGACGATGAAAATTGTGTACCGGTTAATGAATGGCAGTTTTCATTGGCACTGGGAGCGGGGGTGATCTCCAATCCGTTACATGAAGGTAAAAATATCCCATTAGTGATTATTCCCTCGATCAGTTTTTATGGAGAACATTGGTTTTTCGACAAAAACACTTTGGGTTATAGTTTTTATCCTTCAGAAGAATTAACGGTTAGTGTCATCAGCCAACCGAATCGTGAAAATGCTTTTTTTAGTCGCTGGCACCCAAGTAATATTTTTGTTGATAGCTTTAGCCAAGGAGTTAGTGACTTTGTTCCTAATAAACCGTTAGAAGGGGAGTATGCGAATACGAAAGTTGCAGTTAATATTTCTGATGTTAGCAAGCGTAAATGGGCACTAGACGGTGGAATTCAGCTGAACTGGTTTGTAAATAACAATACCCAAGTGGAAGCGAAGCTGTTACATGATCTAAATAATGTTTATCAAGGTTTTAATGGCCAATTATTGCTAAGCCGTAATTTTTCACAGTATGAGCAATGGCATTTTAATACCACAATCGGCATAAACTGGTTAAGTGCTGAACAAGTCGATTATTATTATGGTATTGATTGGCAAGATAACTTACCGTCAACGGTTAACCACCAAGGTAAATCATCATTTAACCCTTATTTTAAATTAAAAGCGCGTTATCAGTTAAGCGCTAAATGGTCATTGGTTGGCAGCGTTTATCGGGAATTAATCGCCAGTAATCTTCGCCATAGCCCTTTGGTACAAGACAAAACAATTGATACCGTATTTATTGGAGCAAATTATGCGTTTTAATTTGCCGATGGTAAGCGCTGTTATGCTGATGGTGGCACAATATTTATCCAGTATGGCTTTTGCCACAGAGGGTGATGTTGAAATGACGATTAAACCCAAAGTTTGTCAAGTTAATCAGGCTGGCGATATCTGCGAAATGACCATAAACATTGCGTGGCAGGCTTTATTGCCACTGGATACTTGCCTATATCAACGGGCTAAAAATCAAAGCCCAAACCAAAGCCAAGCCCAAGACAAAAATAAAACATTATGTTGGCAAAATACCAAAGCTGCTGATACTAAGTTAGCTATTAAGTTAAGCGAAAATACCTTGTTTACCTTAGAACAACAGACACCAGACGTTAACCTTGTACTGGCGCAGCAATTAATCAGCGTGAATAGCACAGTGCCGAAAAACTATCGCCGCCGGTTACGTGCCGATTGGAGCTTATTTTAATGAAACATATTTTATTAGTAGAAGATGATTTACGACTAGCGGGATTAATCGAGCAGTTTTTGGTGAAAAATCAGTTTAAAGTTAGTGTCTTACATTCAGGTGAAAAAGCATGTGATTATATTGTGCAACATCAACCTGACTTAGTTTTGCTTGATGTGATGTTACCTAAAATGGATGGCTTTAGTATTTGCCGCGCGATCCGCGATAAATTTACTAACCCTATTTTATTTTTAACGGCGAAAGATAGCGACTTTGATCATGTTTTAGGGTTAGAAATTGGCGCTGATGACTATATTATTAAACCGGTTGAGCCGCATGTGTTATTAGCACGGATTAATATGGTATTTCGCCGAGTACAGCATCAGCAAATTGAACAAGTAGACGAGCTTCATATTGGGCAGTTAGATATTTTTAAAAAGTCACGTCAGGTCGCACTTAAAGGCGAAAAAATAGAATTAACTAGCCATGAATTTGAATTGTTATGGTTGTTAGCGAGTAAAGCGGGTGATATTCAAAGCCGTGATGTTATTCATCAAAAAATGTTGGGTCGTGAATATGACGGCTTTGATCGCAGTGTTGATGTACGGATATCGCGGCTACGGAAAAAACTCGGAGATAATACGGAATCACCTTATAAAATTATTACTGTTTGGGGGAAAGGTTATTTGTTTAGTGCTTCCGCTTGGGATGAATAATGTTACGTTTATTCATTAGTCTTTACCTCGCGATAGTCATTGGCATTTATACAATTAATTGGGGCTCAGAAGTGTTATGGCAAAATTTAGCTACGCCTGCCAATGAGCAACACCAACAGCTAAAGCAACTCATTAAAACCTTACCGAGTTTATTGCAGCAAAACCAAGCCAAAAAACAACATTTTGAGCAACAAAGTGGCTTGTCGTTAAATTACCTTGAATTTGACGATGTTGCTTGGTTGCCAGAGCAAAAATCGGCCTTAGTTAGTGGGGAAGTGGTGACCACCTACACGGGTAGGCAAACGCTGATGTTTTATATTAAAGGCGAACAGGAAAATAGCCTCTATCAACTTGGCCCTATCGCTGTCAAAACAGCAGAAAACAGCTTGCTAAAATACAGTATTTTAGTGGTTTCATATTTATTACTAGCGGCTTGCATTGCATTGTGGACACGGCCTATTTGGCGTGATTTATTACAATTAAAAAGCATTGCTAAAGAAATTGAAAAAGGCAACTTTCAACTTAACTACAAAGTTAATAAGCACTCACCTACCGCAGTAATTGTACAAACATTTCAACAATTAACTCAACACATTACACGTTTGTTATTAGAGCAAAAACATTTAATTAATGCGGTGTCACATGAGCTCAGAACACCTTTAGCGCGTTTACGTTTTTCGGCGGCAATGATGGATAATATTCAACCTGAACAGTTAGCTGAAATTACTACCGACATTAAAGAAATGGAAAAACTTGTTGATGAAATGTTAGATTATTCACGCATTGAAAATATTGATAAACCGCAAGAAAAATCCAATATTAACATTGGTGAATTATTAACTAATTTAGTAGAAAAACACCAAAGGTCGACAGAAAAAAAATTATTTTTATCAATTAGTAAAGAGCATGCACAACCCTTAGTGTTTTATGGTAATGGCCATTTAATTGAGCGTGCTTGTCAAAACCTGATCTGTAACGCTTTAAAATATGCAGAAAAAGAAGTGAACATCAGTGCCGAAATAATGAACCAACAGCTGAATATTAGCGTGAGTGATGATGGTCAAGGTATTGAGCCGGAAAATATAGAGAAAATTTTTCAGCCCTTTGTTAAGCTTGATAAAAGCCGAAATAAAACTACCGATGGTGTTGGCTTAGGCTTAGCTATTGTTCAGCGCATTATGTTAATGCATCAAGGGCATTGTACTTGCCAAGCGGTTAAGCCGAACGGAGTGAAATTTAGTTTGTTAATGCCGGTGATCTCGGTTTAATCCGTGCTCTTTTACTAAAAAACGCCAATGAGTCATACATGGATAAGTTGATCACAACACTCACGCAAGTAATAAACGAAAAAAACACCTTGCCATTTTCGGTTTATTCTTCATTTAAAGAACAGCAGTTATTAAATGTACCTATTGTTAAACCTTTGCTGATTGTGGTGCTAAAAGGCGATAAACAGCTAGGTCAAAATCATCAAATTTCCTGTCGCAGCGGCGACTTTATTTTTTTAGCCGATAGCCCAGCGCTTAATATGCGCAATATTCCAAATAAAGAAGCTTATCTAGCGCTGTTAATTGAGTTTGATTATCAAGACTATCAAGGGTTGCAAACCACGGTAGCTAATAAAAAACACTATTATATTGGTAAAACGTCAACGCAATTAGTGCAATGCTTACAACAGTTTGTTGAGTATAGTTGTTGGGCACCAGAGCAACTTTGCTCGTTAAGAAAACGAGAATTGTTAATGTTATTGAGCCACTTAGGCCATGGTGACATTTTAACCATGTTAGGCACGGCTAAATTAAGCCATCAACTACATGATATTTTTGTGCAACAAAGTAGTGAAGAGATAAATATTGATAAACTATGCTCTCAATTAGCAATGAGTGAATCTACTTTGCGTCGAAAATTGAAAGCAGAAGGCACCAGTGTGCAACAAATTAAAGATCAAGCCAGGTTAGGTTTAGGATTACACTTATGCCAGACCACCAGCTTAGCTATTGGCTTAATTGCTGAGCAATGTGGTTATCAGTCTCAATCAAAGTTTACCGAACGCTTTAAAAAGCGCTTTGGTGTAACACCGTCTGAATTGAGAAAAACCCAAATGGCGGATCAGGGCTAAAAGTTGGCAGTTTTAGAGGCAATACTTTGCAATAAAGCCGTTACAATAACCTTGAACTATTAACAATTAATAAGGACTGTTTTATGAAAACAATAATTAAATTATTTACCCTATTATCTTTGAGTTTGTCGGCCGCAGCTTTTGCTGGAGACTTTACTCTAAGTAGTAATGATATTGCTGATGGAAAATTTATGGCAAAAACACAGGAGTTTAATGGTTTTGGTTGTACTGGTGATGATGTATCACCGCACTTAATGTGGACAAATGCGCCAGCTGGAACAAAAAGTTTTGCCATTACAGTTTATGATCCTGACGCGCCAACAGGTAGTGGTTGGTGGCACTGGCAAATTGTGAATATACCAGCAAATATCACAGAAGTAGCGGCAAATACGGGTAGTACAAAAAAAACGTTAGCACCAAGTGGCAGCATGCAGATAAAAAATGATTATGGTAGCCGTGGTTTTGGTGGTGCTTGTCCACCAGTAGGGCATGGTATTCATCATTACCGTTTTACGGTACATGCTCTGTCGGTTGAAAAGCTGGAATTGCCCGAAGATGCCTCAGGCGCTTTAGCGGGATACATGATCAACGCTAATACTATGGCAACAGCGACAATAGAAGCGTTATATCAACGCAACTAACGTTGTAAGAAAGCGCTTATTATTGAAATAATGAGCGCTATTCTCCTTCGCGAAAACCTTCCGCGGTTAAGTGGTGGCGTTTTAATAATTTGTAAAAATCGGTGCGATTACGTTGTGCAATTTTAGCTGCTTGCGAAACATTGCCATCGGTAAGTTTTAATAACTTAGCTAAATAATCACGTTCAAATTGATCGCGGGCTTCTTGAAAAGACGGCAGTTGTGATGACTTATCACGGAGTGCATTACCGACTAAGGTGCCACTAATTAATGGTTCTGTGGATAAAGCGACACTTTGCTCAACGACATTTTGTAATTGGCGAATATTGCCTGGCCACGGCGCACTGATTAATAATTCCATCGCTTCTTGTGAAAAGCCTTTAATGTCATCGCGGCCGGTTGCTATATTTTTGGCTAAAAAATGCTGTGCTAGTAACGGAATATCTTCTCGACGTTCAGTTAATGGTGGCAATACCAGTTCAACGACATTTAAACGGTAATAAAGATCTTCACGGAAAGTTTGTTCGGTGATCGCCTGCTGCAAGTTTTTATGGGTAGCTGAAATTACCCTAACATCAATTTTTATCGCTTGGGTACTGCCGACTGGACGAATTTCTTTTTCTTGTAAAACACGTAATAGTTTTACTTGGAAATTCATTGGCATATCGCCAATTTCATCTAAAAATAAGGTGCCACCAGCAGATGCTTGAAATAAACCAACGTGATTTTTTTCTGCGCCAGTAAAGGCACCTTTAACGTGGCCAAACAACTCAGATTCTAATAGCGATTCTGGAATAGCAGCACAGTTAATTGCCGTAAAAGGTTTATCAGCACGATTACTCGCTAAGTGAATGGCTTTGGCTAATAATTCTTTACCGGTACCACTTTGGCTATTAATTAATAAGCTAAAGTCACTTTTAGCCACTTGTTTAGTTTGCTGTAATAAAGCTTCCATAATGGCACTGCGAGAAATAATAGCAGAGCGCCAATGTTCGTCACTTTCGCTAGCGCCTTCATGTGCGGGTTGTAAACGTATAGCTTGTTGTACTGTTTCTAATAACTCTTTGCTTTCAAACGGCTTAGTTAAAAAGCTAAAAACCCCTTGTTTTGTGGCATTTATGGCATCGGGAATAGTGCCGTGGGCGGTCATGATAATTACAGGTAAGTTAGCATGTTGCTGACGAATTTTTTCAAACAGCGCCATACCGTCCATGCCGTCCATACGTAAGTCACTGATCACTAATTGTGGTTGAAAGCTGGTCAAAATACCAAGTGCCATTTTGCCACTATTAGCAGATTCTACTTGGTAGCCAGCGGCGGATAAACGAATACCTAATAAACGTAATAAACTTGGATCGTCATCAACAATAAGAATTTTTTCACCTGAAGTTTGAGCAGTTGTCATGTTACTTATCCACGGTTATTCAGCGATGTTTCAATTTTTTTGAGTTGTTCAATTTGTGCCTGCAGTAGCTGTACTTGCTCGGCTAACTCAGCAATGGTCGACGTTTGATTTTGCGATTTTTTATTATACTTATCAAAAACAAACAGTTGTTGATTTAATAAATCTTTTAGCAGTACTAAAAAGGCTTGATTATCTTGGCTAAAAGTAACCTTACTTTGTTTATCGGTAAACTTGTTTAATATTGCTTTGGCATTGTAGGGGTTATGAATGGGCGAATTAGGTAAACAGTATAATAACGCTAGTTTAATTTCATCAACGGTGCTGTTTGTTTGATTTTTAAGGCTATCAGCCTCTTGCTGTAATACGTTTACCGGCATCGATTTTATCGCTAAATAATACTGTTGGTAATTAAAGTTACCCGGTAATATTTCAACAGTTGCTGGTTTGTTGGTGACAGGACTGGGAATTAATTCACAACCGCTTAATAACAATAAAAACAGAGGAAATAGTAGTTTTTTTAAGTTCACTGTACTGAGCAATATTAACGGATTAAAAGGTTTCATTTGTTTACTCTGTTGTTGCTTTGTTAGTTTCATGATTGTGACCATGCTCTAGGCAAAATAATGGTCACTGTTGTGCCTGTTGGTGCTGAGATTTGGCTTTTTAGGCTGATCTCACCACCTAAGCGCATGATTAATTCTTTTACTATGGTTAAGCCTAAACCGCTGCCTTTAATATTGCTATCGGTTGGTGGCGTCCCTTGATAAAAGGCATCGAAAACTTTTTCTTGTTGCTCCACCGCAATACCACTACCTTGATCGCTAATGCTAAGGTGTAATTCATCGTTATTAATGTGCCCATCAATCCTGATAGTGCCAGCGTGTGGCGAATATTTAATGGCGTTTGATAACAGGTTGTCGAGTATTACGTTTAATTGTTTGGCGTTGGAATACAAGGCAATATCAGTGACATTTTGTTCAAATTGCAGCTTTTTTCGTTTAATGTCGAGTTTTCGAGTTGTGATGGCGTTATTAATTTCTAAAGCTAATGATAACTTTTCAGCATCTTGTAAGCTAGTTGAGTCGAGCACAACATTAAAGTCGAGCAAGTCTTCAATTAATTTTTGTAATCTAGAAACGCTGGCGCGGATGATTTCGCTAATTTCTTGTTGCTCATGATTTAATTCACCAACGCTGTGATCATAAAGCAACTCAGCGCCTTCTCTGATCGCTGCTAGCGGTGTTTTTAATTCGTGTGATATATGACGAATAAAACTCGATTTTTGTAATTCTAAGGCATGCAAACGTGTGCGCATTAACTCTAAAGCATCGGCTATTTCAGTAATTTCAATTGACCCTTGTACGGAAATTTTGTTGGTTAATTTGCCATGTTCTAGTTGGTGAATTTTGTGGGTTAACAACTTTAAGGGTTTGGTAATTAAACGAATAAAGACAATCGCTATGCAAATAACAATCGGAATAATCAGCAGGCTGCGTAATAAGGTGAAGCTGACTTGTTCTGCCGCAGAAGTAATTTTATTGGCATGTTGGTTAATTAACTCATTACTACGCATATTAATTTTTTCATGAATATTCGCTAATTGTACAAAGTGTTGTTGTAGTATCGTTAAAGAGGGTTTATCGCCATGATTATTTACCATTAAGGCCGCGATTTTTTCACTTTGTGCTAAAAATTCATAGCCTAAAATGGCTAATCTGGTTTGTTTATTTTTGTTGCCATTATTCTGAATATAAACGTTGAGGATGTTTGGCATTAGTTGGTTTTGCTCTCGATACTGCAATAACAGTTCTTCATCATTTAACACTAAATACTGACTGGCAAAGCGTTCCATTTTTATTCGTGTGGCATTGAGTTCTCTATTGGTTTTGATTAATTGTGCTACGTCAAAAATAGCTTCACTACCTTGAGTTGATAGGTGGTTTATTTTTACAGCGCTATACAATAAAGAAAACACTAAAGGTAGGGCAACTAGGGTAAAGCCAAGCACGGTTAATTGTTTTATTGATAAGCTTTTCAGCCAAGTTTGGTTCAGCACCGTGGTTTATTTCCTATTGGTAATAGCGTTAGAGGTTATTAATGAAGCTCGAGATTAAAAGGAGGGCTCTTTTGTATGTTATTTAGGGTGAGATAGCAAGCTTGTCTCTAAATTGCGACACCGTTGTTTTTATTTGAATTTTAATTTAATTGATTGATAAATAAGTTAATTATAGTCATCAGTTAGTACTTTTAGTTAAAAAAATTTTAAAAAATAATAACCTGTCTGCATTTAGCAACAGTATTTCTGATTATTATTCTCTGATTTCTACTTTAATTCTTATATTTCAATTAGTTAACACTCTGGCATCAATGGTGCTATATCTCGGTGGCATACCCAACTTTTTAAAAGGAATATAACATGAAAAAAATGAGTTTAATGAACGTAACTTTATTAGTAACAGCAACGTTATTTGGTTCAGCTTTTGTCTTCGCAGAAGATATTGTTGCGGAAAAACAAGCTGAGGTAGCAGAAGTAAATACTGACGAAAAGAAAGATAAAATGGCTGAGCAATTAATGACATTAACTGAAACTAAAGTTGTACCAGTAGCTTTTGCGGCCTTTGATAAAGATAAAAATGGTTCGATTAGTAAAGAAGAAATTAATGCAGGTAGTGATGAAAAATTAAAACTAGCCTTTAATCGAATTGATATTAATCAAGACGGTCTACTTAGCGAAGAAGAGTTTAAAGCCGCTATTTCAAAGTAAATCTGTAATTCTCTCAATTGTTTTTCATAGTTAAACTTCACTGAAGCTTTAATTATGAGCCGACTATGCGCCAGCATGGTCGGTTTTTTCTAAGGTGTAAAATAATGACTCAAATGAATAATCGCTATATCAAAATTGATGGCTGGATTTTTGAAATTAAAGCCGTTCGCGCTATTCGAACAGATAGCTATGGTGAGCCTTATAATGCGATTGCTAATTTTAATTTACAAAATGATACCGCATTCATTGACGGCTTAATGACTAGGACAGAAGATGATTTTAGCCGTTCAGATCATAACACTTTTGAAAAATTCTTTGCTCAAATAGGCATTAAAAAAGTTACCTTCGAGCGTTTTTGTAATCAACAGTTTCAAAGTTATTCTCGCGATGTTAGTGATGCTGCAGTACAGCCCCCATTAAAATTAGTAAAATAAAGCTGAGTTCGTGACAGTATCTTGTTAACTCATTTTAGATAAACGATAGTTCATGAGAAATATCGACAGTGACATTAGTCGCTGCAAGGTTAAACCAACTTCGCCTTGAAACATTTAAGCAGTGAACTATAGTTTAATTAATAAGCAGATTATCACCTTGTATAAACCGCTAACATAACATTAGCTAAGTGAGTTACCTTATGATTGAACTCAAAATACAAACCATAGGTACAGGAGTTGGCGTTGAATTACCGGCTGAGGTGTTAGCGCAGTTACAAGCTCAAGCAGGCGAAAGTATTTTTTTAGAAAACATGTTTGATGGTAGTTATCGTTTGGCTAAGCATGATGAGCAATATGTGGAAAAAATGATGCTAATCGATGGTCAAATGCACGAAGAAGATGCTTGAAGATAGTTATTTCTTTTAGCTCTATATCATATTATTAACAATTTATGTTGCTGCTGTGAACTTTGATTAGCTTGTCACTGCAAGGGCAATTCTATCGATTGTCAAATATACAAATATAACGTGCAAGCAATTATTAATTGTTGTAGTGGGCGTTATATGGCACAGACAAGGCCCTTTAAAGTTAGTGGTGATAACATTTCCATCACTATAAATATCGATTATCTACTTTTGTGCTTCGTATAAATCGTAACTAATAACATCGTTATGGTTTTGTATTGCTGTTCACCCCTTTCCTCACCTAGTGCTTTAAAAGCCGTTACTGGCATTTAGGGATAATTGCTTACTTCTTAGTATTATCTTTACCTCATTTACTGATATAGCCGAAGATCAAATTAACTTTACTTTTATTGGTAATACCAAAAAACCATTTATAGAATTATTTAATATAAGTGGATTTGTTTAAAATATAAGCATGAGTGTTTTAAATATATTTTACATGAATAAAAGTCTTTTATTTACAGTTATTTGAAGGGCTTTGTTTTTTTGTGAATGTAAAGTTTGCACTTTTGTTATTACCAATATATTGCTTGTTTTACTTTTTTGGTTTGTTATTTTTAGTTGTTATATTTTTAATAAAATAACTTTTTGGTTAACCAATTTGTTATTTGTAATCAATAACAGGGAATAATAATAATGACTAAAAACCTAATAACACTGGCAATAATTGCTAGTTTAACTGCTTGTGGCGGCTCTGGTGGTTCAGAGGCAGAAGCAAACATTGTTGCTACTTTTTCGGGGGATATTAGCGGTAGTGTTACTGAGGATGTTGATGCCAATGCTACTGGCACAATTGCTGTCACCGATCCTGATAGTGGTGAAGCTAATTTCCAAGTAAAAACAGATGTTGCGGTAAGTTATGGTAACTTTTCAATTACCGCTGATGGCGCTTGGACTTATGTACTTGATCATTCTAATGCGATGGTACAAGCAATACCGGCTAATGGTAGTTTAACAGAAACAGTAGCAGTGCAATCTGTAGATGGCACAACTCAAATGATTACTGTGACCATAAACGGCGCTGATGATACCCCCGTAGTTGGTACAGGTGATGGCGTTGATGTTGGTGTGATTGATGCGACAAGTAGTGCGCCAATCACAGGTACGTTAACTATTTCAGGGGGCGATGAGGGTGAAAATGCCTTTGTTGAGCAAACAGCAACTGCGGGTAATTATGGTACTTTTTCAATTACCGCAAGCGGTGATTGGAGTTATGAATTATTCACTACGTCGGCGCCAGCATCAACAGCTAGTGTTATTATCACAGGTGGAAACGCTACTTTACAGCAACAAACCGAAGTTTTTCCGGTACAAGCGCTTGATGGCTCAAGCCATAGTGTTACCATCACAATTTCTGGCGATATTTCAGGCAATAATCCTACGGTTTCTGAATGTACAGGGACATCAAGTTTAAGTATTACTTCTGCATCCGATGACGGTACTTATGATGATGTTAGTGAACCGGCCTTTGCTATTGATGGTAAAACAGATTCAGATAAAGCGTCGCGTTGGTCTTCAGATGCTAGTAATACTGATAAATACATTACTTTTGAACTTGCTGAACTATCAAAAATTAAAAAGCTTGAGCTGTTTTGGTTAAAAGCCGATCAGCGCACAACTTATTATGATATTGAAACGTCGGTTGATAACACAACGTGGGTACCGGTTTTAACTAATGGTGAATCGACACTTGCAGTAGATAGTTCTTACTCTTATGAGACGGTCGATCTTACTGAATCTGAGGGTCAATATGTGCGCTTAACCAGCTCAGGGAATTCAGCCAGTGGCTGGGTTAGCTTAGTTGAGGCGAAAGTTTTAGGCTGTAAAGCAGGCGATACTGGCACAGATCCTGTTGCTGCGGTTATTTCTGGTGACATTACGGGTACCGTGACCGAAGATGCTACCCTAACGGCAACAGGTAATTTAACTGTGGTTGATCCAGATGCTGGAGAAGCAGCATTTGTTGCAAAAACTGCTGAAGCGGGTAGTTATGGTTCCTTAGCAATAGATACTGCCGGTGCTTGGACATACACACTCAGTAATGATGCTCAAGCGGTTCAAGCATTAGATGCTGGTGACACTTTAACTGATAGTATTAACGTTGTATCTGTTGATGGTACAGCACAAACAATCACTATTACCATTAATGGTGCCGATGATGCTAGCAGTGGTGGCGGTAGTGGTAATGCTAATGCAGTGATCACTGGTGATGTAGCTAAAACAACCACCAATACCTTTGATGATGATTTTGAAGGTACGGTATACATTAATGATGCTGACGGTGATGCTGAGGAAGTTACTGTTGTGCAAACAGATACAGCGACTACTTATGGCACTTTTTCTATCAACGCCGATGGTGAATGGGTTTATGAGTTAGATACTTCGCATAGTGCTGTTGCCGCTTTAGCGTCAGCGAGTGAAACATTAACCGATACTATGGTTATTGAAACGGCTGATGGCACTACGCAAAATATTGTGATTACCATTACCGGTGTTGATCCGGTTGTTATTGATCCAACCCCAGTTTCAGGTGCGGACACTGTACCAACTGTAAATTGTACACAAACGGTTAATTCAATTTCGGCGCTAGAGGATGCGGCTGATGATTTGGTTGCCGGTGATACCTTATGTTTAGCTGATGGTACATATACTGGTGATTTTGAATTACGTGTTGAGGGCATAGGTACCGAAGCGCAACCGATCACAGTAGCAGCGGAAAACCCTGGCAGCGCTATTATTCAAAATGGTGAAATGTCGATTAACATTGGCGGCGAATATATTGTTATTCAAGGTTTTGTCTTACGCGATGGTGAATCTGGTAGCTCAATCATCAAGTTCGAAAAAGAAACCGAGTGTAGCTATTGTCGTATCACTGAAGTATCAATTATTGATATGGATAATGGTGATTTTGGTAGTTCTAACTGGATTGATTATTATGGTCATCATAACCGTATTGATCACAGCTGGTTTTCTGGTAAAGAATCGCGTGGCGTAATGTTAAAGCTAGGTCGTTGGACTTCTGGTGGTGCTTACCCTGCTGATTATGCACAAATTGACCATAACTACTTTGGTGATCGCGCACCGGCCTGGGGTCGAGGATATGCAGGTAGCAGTGATAATGAATATGAAGGTATTCGTTTAGGCTTAAGTACAACCCACCAAGACCCTTCTTATTCAATTGTTGAAAATAACTACTTTGAACGTATTCAAGGTGAAGCAGAAATTATTTCTAATAAGTCTGCTAATAATATTATTCGCAACAATACCATACGTGACAGTAATGGTTCGATCGTAACTCGTCATGGTGACGCGGCAACCATTAGTAACAACTTTATTTTTGGTGATGATAATCCGTTTTCTGGTGGTATTCGCTTGGTTGATGGTGAACATATTGTCACCAATAACTATGTTGAAGGTGCACGCTTCCTTAGTTCAAACTGGAATGGTGGTATTGTCTTAACTGCCGGTGATGGCTCAGGTGATGGTGAAAATGGCTACCAAAACGTTGAAAATGTCTTAGTAGCAAACAATACCATTGTTGATAGTGTTAACAGTATTAACGTTTATGGTGGTAACGAAGATGAAGCACCTGAGAACGTATACTTTGTTAATAACATAGTTGCCGATGCTATTGGTCCGGTAATTCGTACTAACGGCGAAGATATGCCAGCAAATTCAGTTTTTGATGGGAACTATGTCTTTGGTGAAGAATTATCTGATAATGAAGATAGCTACACCGGTTTCACTTTTGTTGATGCCATGTTAGAAAAAGGCAGTGATGGTTTATATCGTCCAAGTAATAGCAGCCCAACTTTAACCGCTGCTGTCGTTGATACTGGAGGCTTTGATTTACCAAGTATTGATATGGATGGTCAAACCCGTTCAGCGACAACGTTATCTGGTGCCGATGAAAGTTTAGCTAGTGCGACGACTTTAGCACCATTAACCTCGGCTGATGTGGGTCCTAAAAGCTATCGTCCAACACCAGGTAAGGTTTATGTTGAAAAGGTGACGATTGCCAATCATGACTTTGACAGTGGTGATCTAACTGGTTGGACAGATAATACCGGTACGGGTGCGGCAATTACGACCGGCGATGATGTTTTCTCACGTGGTAACAGCTTAGTGCTAGATAGTAATACTGCTGATGTTTCACAAACCGTGACAGTAGTTGCTAATACTAATTATACTTTATCAGCGTTTATGAAAGGAGCTGCTAAGTTGTCGGTTACCGTTGATGGTCAAACTTATGCCGCTGAAAGAACGTCTGATAGCTATGGTTTTAGTTCTGTTACCTTTAACTCTGGTGCAGGAACTAGTGCGGTAATTACTGCCTCAGTTGATGACTTAGTGACAAATAAAGCGCCAATTATTAACCCTAACTTTGACGATGGTGATGATGATTGGACTTCTGTTGAAGGTACGGGTATTGGCCAAGTGCAAGAGTCAAGTAACTCTGCCGGTGGTGCTGATGGTTCGATTAAGTTTAAATGGAATGATGGTGCTGATACCGGCACACCTCATAACCCATATATAGCACAAACCATAGTAGTTGAAGCAAACACTGATTACACCATGTCAATTTATAACTTATATAAAAGTGATGATGGCGCTTCGTCAATCGTTTTTGGTGCTTCAAGTGATGCCGATATTACGGCAACAGCTAGCTGGGTAAGCAGTAAAGAATCTATCTATAACGACCTTAAAAATGGTGGTGCTACTAAAGGTGATGATAGCTTTTATAAAGATACCTTAACCTTTAATACGGGTGCTAATACATCGTTAACTGTATTTGCTCAATTTAAAACGACAACCGGAGCTGAAATTCGTGTTGATCAATTTGAATTAAGTTATCAGGGGGCGCCTGCGGATGGTACCGAAGCATTTTTTGATAACATTCGTTTGGTTTCACATCCATTATCGGAAGCAGAATCAATTGCTGCTGAAGATGATTAATTGGCTGTAGCGATATAGTTAAATCATTCCGCTTTAACTATAGCAATAATAAAATGCCGCTCAGGTAAATTGAGCGGCATTTTTGTTTATATATCTTTCTTAACTAACCTGATGAGATGGGATAAAAAATAGTTAATGCTATGAAATATTTTAAATTTTTATGTGTTGTTTTATCTTGATGCATTTTCTTATTACAAAGTAAGCTTGAACCTTGATAGCGAGTTTCGGCTGTGGCTCAAACGTCGCTCTACCTTCCTTATTCTTAGGCCGTATTACAATCAAATTTAACGAAATAAATAGGAAACAGCGATTAGAAAACCGGTTGTAGTCTCGAGCTCAGGGGGAACTAAAAAAGCTATATTTATGTAGAATTTACGTAGAATAACTACGCCTCAATCGTTCTGTCTTGTAAAAAACTAACAGCAAAGATTAACACGCTCTAACTAGCAGGAATTATTGGTTGCAATAGGTCTTTTGATTATTGCTCAATGGACAATAACTTAATGGCATTGTTATTAATTGGTCGGGGCAATGAGATCTGATTACTCAGATACAAAAAAGCCCTGAAAACAGGGCTTTAATAAATTTATAAGTCTAAATGAAACTTATAATGAAGACATAAACTCAGCTAATGCTTGAATTTCATCATCAGATAATTTACCTGCAATATTTTGCATCATGCCGTTTAAATCGTTACTACGATCTTTCTGACGGAATTTAGTCAATTGACCTTTTAAGTAATCAACATTTTGCTTGGCAACCGTAGGGAAACCAGCTTGCCCCATACCATTACCATCAGCGCTATGACAACCGACACAAGCGGTAATACCACGTGTTAAGTCACCACTAAAGTATAACTTTTTACCTAAGTCGTTAGCTTTAACTGTGCTAGCAGAAACTTGTTGAGAAGCAAAATAAGCGGCTAAGTTTTGAATATCGTCAGCTGATAATGTTGCTACCATGCCACCCATCACTGGATCCGCACGACCTTCTTTACCTTGGCTATCAACCGCTTTTTTAAAGTCAGTTAATTGCTTAACAAGATATTTTTCATGCTGGCCAGCAAGTTTTGGATACATAGGTACCATGGCATTACCATCGGCACCATGACAAGCGGTACATGTAGCAGCTTTTAATTTACCTGCGGCTATATCACCTGAGAATGATTTTGCGGCTGCTGGTTTTTTAGCAACTACATTAGCAACGGCTTTTGGATCTTTAAAATAAGCACCAATGTCAGCAATGTCATTGTCAGTTAAGTTACCAGCAACTTGGTTCATTGAAGCATTGTTACGCGTATGTTCTTTGAAGTTCTTTAATTGCTTTTCAATATATTCAGGATGCTGAGCGGCTAAATTAGGGTTGATTTCAACATTGCTGGCGCCTTCTTTACCATGACAAGCAACACAAGCAGTAATGCCGCGAGAGTCATCACCATGTTCGTATAAGCTTTTGCCTTTAGCCGGATCTGCTTGATAAGTAGGAGCGCTTGCCGCCGCTGTTGGTGCTGAACCTGAACTGTCACTACTTGCTGATTCACCAGTACGGCTTAAACCAGAAAAGTAAGCGGCTACGTCCGCCATATCTTGCTCAGATAAACCTGCCGCCATTGGGGCCATCATGGCATCAGCGCGACTACCACTTTTAAATGCTTTTAATTGTTTAACAATATAATCGGCGTGTTGACCCGCTAAGTTAGGGTACATACCTGTTGTACCGATACCATTTGAGCCGTGACATGCGCCACACATAGCTGCTTTTGTTTGCCCTGCTTGTGCATCGCCGGCTGCCTGTGCATTGCTCAGCATACCTAGACCTAACACTAGAGAAAAGATTACTTTTTTCATTGATTACTCTCTGCCATTAAAGAAAAGGTTAAGCAGTTGCTTAACCTCGTAATTATTAATTATGCCAAGTTGATAATAAATTTAGTCAAATTAGCATTATCTATAGCGTTATTTTACACGAATAAATGCATTCTGTAATAACCACACAAAAAAAACTGTTAAAAATAAGCAGTTTTTCCTGTTTTGCCGAAAAAAAGGTATAATCCCTCAACGTTTTTTTGTGAGATCACTTTTTTGTCTACTCCATCGATTAATTTACACCAAGCTCATTTTACTACGAGTGCACCAGATATTAGAAAATTACCAGAAGATACAGGTATTGAAGTAGCCTTTGCTGGTCGTTCAAATGCAGGTAAATCAAGTGCTTTAAATACGTTAACCAATCAAAAAAGTTTAGCGCGCACGAGTAAAACACCCGGTCGTACGCAATTGTTGAATGTGTTTGAAATTGAAGACGGCAAACGCTTAATTGATTTACCGGGTTATGGTTTTGCCAAAGTGCCAATGGAAATGAAGAAAAAATGGCAAAAAGCGTTAGGCGAATATTTAGAAATTAGAGAGAGTCTAAAAGGTATTGTTATCTTGATGGATATCCGCCATCCATTAAAAGACTTAGATAGAGACTTAATTGAGTGGGCGGTTGGTAGCGACTTACCGGCTTTAGTGTTATTAACTAAATCAGATAAGTTATCTCAAGGCAAAGCTAGCACCGAAGTATTAAAAGTGAAAAAAGAATTAGCAACCCTCAATGGTGATATTACCGTACAAGCTTTTTCATCACTGAAAAAAACGGGTGTAGTACAAGCGACGCAAAAAATTGCTGAATGGTTTGCCACGGATGATGCTGAAGAGATTTATCAGGCACAAGAATGATATTGAAACTATAAATCGACATCATGTGAATATGATGTCGATTTATAATAGGTTAGGGTCTGTTTATCTTTATGTTATAAACGAAGTTTAACCTGCTTGAATAAAACGACGATTGTTTTATTAAAAAATACAGTGTTTGGTAAAATCTTTCGCTTCAGTTGCGGTCCAGTCGCCTTTCGGTTTTTCTTTTAGCGCTTCACACCATTCTTTACTGCCAATTTCTGGCGAACATGCAGATAAATATAATACTGAAATTACAGCTAACAGTTTTTTAGTCATGGGTTATTCCTTTAGTTGATAACATTTTGTGTGTTGAATATTGATAGTTTTACCATGTTTTAAGGAAAAGTTTATCAAATTACTTAGCGCCTGTTGAACTTTGTTTATAATTATGACAATAAAAGTTACAATAACAGCCTATTTAGCCTAATTTATTTGTTCTATGAATCGTAAAAAGAAAATTAATTCCATCTTAAAAAGTAGGGCAAAAAAAGCCAACGCTAAATTACAAAATAGTAATAAGCCCAAATACATTTCAAAAGCTGAACGCGCAAAGTTAGCTGAGCAAGAGCAAGCGATTGTTAACGACGTACCTGAGAGTACAGATTAAGGAATTTTAATGAGTAAACCACAAAGAGATATTACCCTGCGTTTTTTGGCTGAGCCACAAGATGTTAACTTTGGCGGCAAAGTACACGGCGGCGCTGTAATGAAATGGATCGATTTAGCTGCGTATGCATGCGCCGCGGGTTGGAGTGGTAAATATTGTGTAACAGCGTACGCTGGTGGTATTCGTTTTGTTCAACCTATCCATGTAGGTAGCCTAGTTGAAGTAGCTGCTAAGGTAATTTATACCGGCAACTCATCAATGCATATTGCGTTAGAAGTAAATGCTTGTGATCCTAAGTCATTAAATCGTCGTAAAACGACTCATTGTATTGTCATCATGGTAGCGGTTGATGCTAATGGCCAAACTGTTAGCATTCCACAATGGGAACCAGAAACAGAAGAAGACATTAAACAGCATGATACCGCTAAAAAATTAATGGATATGCGTAAAAAAATCGGCGAAGAAATGCAGATATTTGTTGAATAACCTTAGCTTATAACGCTACGTATGGTGTCCATTGAAAGAGAGGTTACGTATCCTCTCTTTCTCTTTTCTAAATACTTCCTTAATTAACAACCTTTCTAACCTGTTTATTTTTCTGATGCTGAATGTTGGAAATTCACCTGAGAATGCAACATAAAACTAACCGATACTTGCATGGTAATAGTTAATTGTCCGGTTTCTAAACTTGATGAATTATCGGCCATTTCAGTACTAAACTTGGCACTTGCTAACATAGGTGGGTGAGCACCATTATTCGTGCCCATTTCCGCAATAGTGATTGGTTCACCAAGGCTTGAGTTTAACTCAGCGGCCATTGCGCTGGCTTTTTGTTTGGCGTTTTGCAAAGCGGCTAATCGGGTTGAAGCTTGTAATTGCTCTTTTTTAGACGAATCATAGGTAACTGATGAAATAGAAACTTCGGGAATTGCCGATAATTTCATCCACAGGCTTTGATATTGGTCAGTATTTAATAGGCTAAATGAAATTTGGGTGTTAGCAAAATAACCATCATGAACACGATTGTTTTGCTGGTATTTAGTTCTTTCACCAAAGGTCATATTAGTGGTTTGTAAGCTTTGCTCATTAATGGCAAATTGTTTGATTAAATTGAGAGCGTTGCCGACAATATTTTGATGCTGTTTAGCGACATCGTTAAGTTGCACTCCTTGATTATTCACTTGAATTGACCAATTAATTAAGTCGGGTGTGACTTTAGTTGTAGCGTTACCGATAACATGAATTTGTGGAATTTGTTGCTGATCGGCAAAGCTAATATTGCTAACAAATAATAGTGTTAGTAACCAAGCATACCAAGGTGTTAATTTTTTCATAACAGATATCATCCTAATATTTAACCTGAGCTCAGGTCGTTTACTTAACTTAAGCCTAACTCAATATACTAAAAAGTTAATTGATAAAGTGTGATTAAATGTAAATGCTGGTGTCATTGGTTATGATAATTTCAATTGTTAAGCAAAGCATGGATAATAGCGGCTTCAATTTTTTTACTGAGTATTTATATTTTCTTATGACCATTAGCCATCAACGTTTAGACAAGTTTATTAGTAAACATACGGACTATAATCGTAAAGCGGTAAAATTATTGGTGGCGCAAAAGCGCATTAAAATTGATGGTGAGTTAGCGCAGAATGTTGATCAGGTGGTACATAAATTTTCACAGATTGTGTTAGATGAGCAAAGCCTACAAAATAATCAACCAGTGTACTTGATGTTACATAAACCGGTTGGTGTGGTGAGTTCGACCAAAGGAGGGAATGTTAACGAACGCTTACGGAAAAAAGATCCCACCCAAATAGAAGAATACCCAACGGTTATTGACTTGCTGACTCGCTCTGATCGTGACCAGTTACATTATGCTGGTCGTTTAGACTTAAATACTTCGGGTTTGATGTTGTTAACGAATGACAGCCGATGGTCGAAAAAACTTTCATTACCAGAACATCAGGTTGAAAAGCGTTATCAAGTGACCTTAGCAAATAAATTGAATGACGATTATATTGCGGCTTTTGCTGAAGGAATGTATTTCAGCACGGAAGATATAATCACTAAACCGGCCAAGTTAACGATAATCTCGGATTATCAAGCCGAGGTTATATTAACGGAAGGTAAGTACCATCAGGTAAAACGAATGTTTGGTCGCTTTCAAAATCCGGTGGTGGCATTACATCGTTCAGCTATAGGTCAACTGACATTAGATAATAATTTAAAGGCGGGAGATTATCGTGAGTTGACCGCTGAAGAAGTTGCAACAATCCATCTATAATCATCTGACTAGTTAACACTATAAAACAAACTTATAACCGACACTGTACACTGACTGGATCAATTCTGTATCAGGTAAGTCGTTATGTAACTTTTTACGTAATTTTTTTATATGGCTATCAACGGTGCGTTCACTGACTACGCGGTGATCATGATAAATGTGAGCAATAAGCTGGCTCCGTGAGAAAATTCTGCCCGGCTCTTTGGTTAATACTTTGAGAATATTAAATTCAATGGCGGTTAACGATACGGTTTTATTGTTGTAAGTGAGCTGGTAAGTGGCTTCATTTAATAAAAAATGGGTCTTGCTTGCTAATAATTGTTCCGGCTGGCTGCGTCGTAAAACGGTTTTTATTCGGGCGATGACCTCGCGTGGGGAAAATGGTTTGCAAATATAGTCGTCAGCTCCAAGTTCCAGCCCTAAAAGCCGATCAATTTCTTCTACTTTTGCTGTTATGATGATGATAGGAACATTTGAAAAGGCACGAATTTCTTTGCAGATAGTTAAGCCATCTTTACCTGGCAACATCAGATCTAATAAGATTAAATCAGGCAGGTTTTGTTTAACTTGCTCAACAACTTCACTACCATTGTGGATCAGCCAAGGGCTAAAATCAGCTTGTACTAAATAATCTTTTAGCAGCTCAGCAAGCTTAACTTCGTCTTCTACTACTAATATTTTTTTCATCACTTTCCTTGTTAGGTTTTATATTTTAGGAAGTATTATTTTGAGCCCTAAACCACCCAAAGGGCTAGCATAAGTTGAAATACTCCCTTGATGAGCGGTGACAATTTTTTTACATAAGGCTAAGCCTAAACCTGAGCCGCCCGTTTGGCGATTACGTGAACTTTCAACCCTAAAGAGATGGTCAAATAATTTATCCATTGCATCATCCGGTACACACGGAGATGAATCTTCAAAAGTGAGTATCACATTCTTTTTCTCTTTTGTTACGGCGATCGCGATTGTGCCAGGGCTATCAGTATACTTTAGACTATTGGTTAATATGTTATCAAACAGTTGATGCAACCGCGTGCTATCAGTCCAAACTAAGATTTTTTCGTGCGAAAATTGGCTTGATAATGTTAAACCTTGTGCAGCGATGGCTTGTTCATGGCGCTGTAGGTTAAGTTGCAGCAATGCAATAATGTTATGTTGCTCTTTTTGATAACTTAGTGCGCCAATGTCAGCATTACTTAGTTGATTTAAATCAGCAATTAATTTTTGTAAGTGATTAATTTCATCGGCGAGCGACTGAAGGCTATCAGGTGTGACAGGCCTAATACCATCTTGCAAAGCTTCAATTTCACCTTTCACAATGGCTAAAGGTGTTCTAAGTTCATGTGAAATATCGGCCAACCAAGCTTTTCGTGAAATTTCGTTTTGGCTTAAGGTTTGTGCAAGGTCATTAAAGTTTCGAGCAAGGGTCGCAAGCTCATCTTTTCCATGTGGTAATAATTGAACATTAAAGTTGCCATTATTTAATTGATGCGTAGCTTTGGCTAATGTTTGAATGTTTTTTACTAAATAACGAGACAGTAACACGCTCACTAAAAAGGTAATGCTAAATACGGCGAATAAAATAATTAACCAAGTTTTTTGCTGGCTTTGTGAAAATGCTAAATCAAAAGAACTGGTTAAACTTTGTGCCG
Source organism: Thalassotalea agariperforans (assembly GCF_053470345.1). Taxonomy (NCBI): domain Bacteria; kingdom Pseudomonadati; phylum Pseudomonadota; class Gammaproteobacteria; order Alteromonadales; family Colwelliaceae; genus Thalassotalea; species Thalassotalea agariperforans. The sequence continues at coordinate 51,673 of NZ_JBQMWH010000012.1, forward strand.
GCGGTAAGGCTAAATAACCGATAACCCCTTGCGGGCCGTTAATTGCTAATAAGGTAAACTCCGCTTTATGGCGGCCAATAATCGGTTTTTTGTTGGTATTTAATAAAGAAGGTGTTCTTTTAGGATCAAATAATGGATTTTCGAGTCGTCTGGTTGCCAAAGTGTGCTTTTCTGGTAGCCGCTCCCTAGGTGGACGTTTTCTTTCGTGGATGTTGTTGGTTTTATTTTCACTTAAACGATGCCTATTTATCGGAGGACTGTCTTGATGAAAGCGGGGCGTTTTTGCTGCTTTTTTTCGACCTTGTATGTTGTTTTTTATTTGGTTGATCGCTTCTTTATCAAGTGCTTGCCCTAACATTGAGGCTTTTAAGGTTTCATGCCACCAGTACGGTTTTTGTTGCAATTGTTCAAGATCACCAATTTCTTGTTGTACTTGGATTAAATTATCCGCTAATAAGGTTAATCCACGTATTTCCCGCTGGTTGATATAATTCAGCATGCCTTCGTCAAAGCTCCATCGTAATAACGTGTAGAGGCTTGCGAATAATATTGTCGTCATAATAACTAAGGTTATTAATAGTTTCGTAAATATTTTCATGGTCGAATAAGTTACTCGCTTCAGCTAAACAAGGCTGTAAAGACAACGGCTATTATTGGTTTATACCTACTTTTACAGTAAAAGTCTTATTGCTAACTAAGCTTTCATATTATTTGCATATTTATATTTTGGACTCGGAATAAAAAATTAGCTAATAATATGAAATATCATGAGTTTAGATTATTTAGCTAGCCTAGGTTTTTACCATTAAATTAGTGCTAAGCTGTTGAGAAGTATTAAGCCTAAGGTCACCGTAAATGGGCAAAGTAGGGTTGATAAGGTGATTATTTCGGCGGCCAATTGGCCGTGTTTGGTCATTTGTTTGCTCATTACATAAGCGGCCGCTGCTGTTGGTGTTGCCATCATTAAAAATAACACTCCTAAAGCATCCCCTCTTAAGCCAAATAATATCGCAATACCAACAGTACTTATCGGTAAAATTACCAGTTTGAAGGCTGTCGCTATTAAGCTTTCTTTATGGTTTGCTTTTAAACTTTGCCATTCAAGGCTAGCACCGATACAAACCAAGGCTAACGGTAGCGTTAATTGTGCTAAATAACCTAAAGAAATAGTAAAAATTTTGGGTAATGGTATCGCTAAATTTGAAAATAATAAGCCAAGTAATATAGCAATAATTAACGGATTTTTGGCTAATTGTTTAAAGATGCCTTGGCGTGTTTTACTTAATAATAAAACCGATAAAACATTATAAGTGATAGTTAATGCAGCCAGATAAATTGCCGCAAGCGCTAAAATATTTTCACCAAAGGCGTTAATACATAAAGCTAAGCCAATGATGCCCATATTGCCGCGAAAGGCACACTGGGTAAAAACGCCTCGTTTCGATTGTTCAACAAATAAGGGTGATAACCACCATACTAAGACGACACTGGCGATGGTAGCAATAACGGCAAAACTTATCAGCGCAACATCAATTGCTTGTTCAGCGGAGCGGCTAGCGACACTTAAAAATAATAAACAAGGCAGAGATACTTTAAAAATTAATTTATTGCCAGTTTCGACAAATTGGGCGTTGATGATATTTATTCGTTTAAAAAACACACCGGCTAATAAAATAAGTAATAAAGGAGCCGAAACATAAAGTGCCGATTGAAGATGCTGTAATAACGCCAAGATAACCACCAATTTTTCAACAAAAAGCGATTATACCGTGCCTGCTTAACTCAGTCACTTGTCACGAGTGCCGTTGTTTTTTTAGTTTTTAGAAAGTTGCTGGCGAACATACGTTTTGGTTAAATATTGGCAAGTTATTCGTTGGTTAGTTCCATAAAGTTTGCATATTTCCTGCACATTTAGTTGTTAAGCTGTGAGGTATATTGTCACTGTATTGAGAGTTTGCATCATGAAGAATAAAAACAACGTTTATCGTCTGTTAATACTTAGCGTACTAATGTCGACACCCGTGTTAGCGGAAAAGTTACATCAACATAAGCCACCGAAAGAAGCATTTGTCGCTTGCGAAAATAAAGCCGAGGGGGACTTAGTTTCTTTTATCAGCCCTAAAGGTGACACCATTGAGGCGAGCTGTAAATTAATGAAAGCGGTTCTTATTGCGGTACCAGCTAAAGCAAAAAAACATCAGCATGACCATGAACATGACCATAGTCATAAATAGGTCATGTATCGACAGAATTTATTAGGTGATTTATGAGAAAAACATATTTAAGTAGTACGGTTTTATTGTCGCTTACCATTGTCGCTTGCGGTGGCTCAGGGAGTAGTGCGACCAATAATTCAGGTGTTGACAACGGCGCAGGCGATGGCACCATTGTTACGCCAACGCCAACGCCAACGCCAACGCCAACGCCAACGCCAACGCCAACGCCAACGCCAACGCCAACGCCAACGCCAACGCCAACGCCAACGCCAACGCCAACGCCAACGCCAACGCCAGAAAGTCAGCCAAACATTTTATTAATTATTTCAGACGATCAAGGTTTAGATGCTTCAGCACAATATAGTGTTAGTAACGATTTACCCAATACACCAACGCTGAACTCGTTAGCACAAACCGGTATCGTTTTTGATAATGCTTGGGCGACACCCGCCTGTACTACCACTCGAGGTACTATTATTACCGGTAAATATGGCATTAACAGTGGTGTTAATTATGTGCCAGCAACTTTATCGGCTGATCATGAAATATTACAGCAATATTTGGCTAATAATACTGAGACAGCCAGTTATCAATCGGCCGTTTTTGGTAAATGGCATTTAGGTGGCGGTAATCCGGATGTTAGCCATCCTAATACGGTTGGAGTTGATTATTATGCGGGCAACTTAAGTAATATTGATGATTATTATGATTGGCAGCTAACGGTAAATGGTCAAACACAAAATACAACCACTTATCACACCACTAAAATTACCGATCTGGCGATTGACTGGCTAGCCGAGCAGGAAAACCCTTGGTTTGCTTGGGTGGCTTATTCTGCACCACATTCGCCATTTCATTTACCGCCAGAAAGTTTACATGACCGAGATTTAACCGGTACTGCCAGTGATATTACTAATAATAAGCGCGACTACTATTTAGCGGCGATTGAAGCAATGGACAATGAAATTGCGCGCCTGTTAAATTCATTAGATGATACTACCCGTGCTAATACCATTGTGCTTTATCTTGGTGATAATGGTACACCTAAAGCGGTTATTGATGGTTATATCAACAGCCACTCTAAAGGCAGCTTATATCAAGGTGGTGTTGCCGTACCGCTAATCGTTTCAGGTAAAGGAGTTAGTCGCCAAAATGTCCGAGAAACCGCATTAGTTACGGCTACTGATATCTACGCCACTATAGCGGAATTAGCGGGCATTGATGATAGCGCTATTTATGACAGCCACAGTTTTGCAGATTTATTGTCTGACGATCAAAGTAGTCATTCAAGTTATAACTATACTGAATTTGAATCCATTAATGTCACGGGCTGGGCGGTACGCTCTGCGACTCACAAACTGATTGAGTTTTCTGATGGTAGCCAAGAGTTGTATGATCTATCGGGTGATTTTTTGGAAGCTGATAACCTATTACCAACCAATGACAGTACCTTGTCATCGACCGTTAATACTTTATCAGCCTTCGCCAATACTATTACCGGTCAATCGACACAATCACCAGTTGATATTACCAATGCCATTTTAAGTAACAATAGCGGCAATTGTGCCGATTATGTTGAAAGCTATACATCTACCGTTAATGACGTTCACAACAGCAAAGTTTTTATGGGCGATTTAGTTATCACTGTGGTTGGTGATAAATGTGTTTTTTCGACTAACGTGATCCCAAACCATGACTTTAACGATGGTGGTGATGCTTTTCCTAATGATGTGAGCGCACAAGATGTTCAGTTTGAAGTGACGGTTTCACCAACTAAAGCTAGCACTACAACAGCGTTAAGTTTACGGGTAGATAACGCCATTTTATTAAATGGTGTCAAAGTCGACCTATTAGCAGCTGGTTGTTACGGTATTGGTAATGGCAAGGTAGGTTGTAATGATGACAGCCAAGCTTGGCGTTATGATCCTATGTACTTACAAAATGGTTTTAGAGTTGATAGCCATAATGCCCATGCCCAACCGGATGGTACTTATCATTATCACGGTACGCCAAAAGCTTTATTTGATGATAGTGGTACCGTTGCTTCTCCGGTGATTGGTTTTGCGGCGGATGGCTTTCCTATTTTTGGTTCATTTATCGACGATAATGGCACCATTCGCAAAGTACAATCGAGTTATCAATTAAAATCAGGAGCAAGACCAACCTCTGCCTCCGATCCGGGTGGGACTTATAATGGTGAATATCGTGACGACTACGAATATGTTGAAGGGGTAGGTGACTTAGACGAATGTAATGGAATGACAGTAAACGGTGTTTATGGTTATTACGTCACTGAAACTTATCCTTATGTTTTAGCTTGTTACCGTGGCACACCGGATAGTAGTTTTAATAAATAATAGTTAAGGTATACTCGCGGCTTTAATTTTATGAATTATTGCCGCGGGTTATGTTAGATAAAAAGGTCTTTTTTTCGTTATTATTTTTGCTGTTTTTGATTATCTCTTGTGCGATAGGTCCACAAATATGGAAATTACAGCAAAAAAAAATCTTCACTATTGATGCCAAGCTAACTGAAATTTCTGGTATTGAATACGACAAAAAAAATCGATTATGGGGCATTAATGATGGGGGTAACGGTGCTTTTATTCATCAAATTTCAAAAAGTGGTGCAGTTACTCGTTCAATTGAAATCACTAATGCCAAAAACCTTGATTGGGAAGATATGACCCAAGACGACTTTGGGCATTTTTTTATTGGTGATTTTGGTAATAATGACAACGACCGAAAATGGCTAACTATTTATAAAATTGAAAACCCTATCGATATAAAAACAGATAAAACCAGCGCAGAAATCATCAAGTTTACTAATCCTGATGTAATTGACTCAAACAGTACTGATAATCAGCATTATGACCTAGAAGCCTTTGTTTATTTTAATAATAAGTTGTATTTGTTTTCTAAAAATCGTTCAAGACCTTTTAATGGTAAAACCATGCTCTATCGCATTGGAGATCATGCCGCTAATTATCAGGCGGAATATGTCGACTCATTTACTACCTGTACCTCACTCAAAGAACTTTGTTGGATCACATCAGCAGCATTAAGCCCGGATAGAACTAAGTTAGTACTACTTGATTCAGAGCGGTTATGGTTGTTTGAAAATTGGCATGCCGATGACTTTTTCTCTGGTGCGGCTTATCAAATTGATCTTGGTATTGTCACTCAAAAAGAGTCGGTAACCTTTGCTGACAACAACACCATTATTTTTACCGATGAAGAATTTTTTGGCATGGGCAGAAACGCTTACAGCATTAAATTAGATCAAGTAAAAAAAATACCTGTGCGCAACATTAATCTCCTTGCTGACTAGAGCCTGTGACCTGAGTTATTTGGTTATGCCAAATAAAGCTGCAACAACGGGGTGATCATGACAATAACACTTATCAACCATTTAATAATTGATAGGGGGCAGGGCTCGCCTAATTATAATAAAAATTCAAATCAAATCTCAGTTAAGTCATTATCAAACATTACTTGCCAAAAATAATCTTGTGTGATTAGATTTGAACTATGGAGTCTTCATGAGTTAACAAAGAGTTTAAGTGAAAATTATTAATCATATAACAATTAAAACGCGCATTATTTTATTGGTGTTAATTCCACTGTTCGCGACATTAATATTGGCAGTAGAAAAATATAATAATGCCAGCAACGCTTTAGAAAAAATTGAAAAACTTGAAGTTTTACAACAATACATAGGTAAAATATCGCCGTTAATTTCGTCGTTACAAGTCGAGCGCGAGTACACTAAAATGTATTTAGGCCCAGGCTCGGTTAAGCATCAAACGGGATTAGAGTTTAAACAAGCAATGCTTGATAGCCGAACAGCTGTTGATCACTCTCTAGAGGGGTTTTATGCCTTTATCTCTCAAACTGAAAAAATTAATCAATTTCCAACGTTAGCGAAAGATATTACTAATATTAAATTAACTTTAGACAAGCTTAGCTTTACACGCGCTTTAGCAGATAAACGACATAAAAATGCTCCAGACCCAGATGATCCCAAAGGGAGTAAATTCTGGACAATAAATTCTCTTAATAATTATGTTGCCACTTTAATTGATAGCACCAAACAAGTTGTTTTATTAGCGAGCAGTAATGAACGGCTTTCATTATTGGTTCATGCTTATCAAAATTTAGTTTACGCCCAAGATATAACCTCATCTCAAATAGGTAATGTTTACCGAGGAATTGCCGGTACTCTGACGATTAATACGTTTGCTGAAATAAGAAAAAATGACATGTTAGAAGAGACTTATTTAAGAAATTTTATTAGTTTCTCCCCCAAACATGTTGTTGATTATTTTAATCAACATTTAAAAGGACAGTCGGATTATAAATTTGCTCAAAAACAATATTTGGCTATTCGAAAAACAGTCAATGATCGTGTTCAAAAGCCTATTGAAATAGATAAGGATGATTGGCTTGCCAAAGGAAAAGGGATTACTGACGGTTATGCTTTAGTGATAAATAATGTGCTTGCTGAAGTTGAGCAAACTAAAAATACTTTAATCGATAATGCAGAAAATGTGGTTTATAGCACCATCATTTTTATAATCATTCTGCTCGTGATTATAACGTTAACGTCATATCAAATAATTATGAGTATCAATGCGCCACTTAAGCAGCTAATAAAAGATTTAACCTTGTTAGCTGAAACTAAAGATATGACGCTACGCAGTAGAATTGAAGGTCAGAATGAATTAAGCCAAGTTGGTAATGCATTTAATACGCTAATTGCGGCTTTTGAAAAAACCTTATCTAAAGTAAAAACTCGCATTATATCGATGGATTCTACAACCGATAATGTTGCATCCTCAATGTCGAAATCGATGCAGTTGATCGACAATCAAAAAGTGGCGACGGATAGTATTTCGGTGGCAATTAATGAAATGACGTCAACTATTTATGAAGTTTCAAAAATGTCGACAACAACTTCTGACACGGTTAAACGGGTTAATGATCTCGCTATATCCAGTGCTGATAATGCACAAAGCAGCCAAGTTGCGATGAACGAGCTGTTTACGGATCTTGGAGATACGAGCAAATTGGTTGCTAATTTAAATAATGAAGCGGCACAAATTAGTCATATTTTACAAGTGATCAAGGCTATTTCTGAACAAACGAATCTACTTGCGCTTAATGCTGCTATTGAAGCCGCAAGAGCCGGTGAAATGGGACGAGGTTTTGCTGTGGTTGCAGATGAAGTTCGAAGTTTATCGAAAAGAACTCAGGACTCCACCGAAGAGATAGAAGCGCAAATTGAAACGCTGATCAGTGGTGCGGCTAATGCATCAAAAAGAATGCATAATTTGCAAGAGTATGGTTCTAGCGCTTTAGAAAAAGTTCAAAGCAGTAGCGAGGCATTTAATACGATTAAAAATGAATTAGATGAAATTACTGATATGGCAACGCAAATAGCCGTAGCAACGGAAGAACAAACTAATGTTGCCGATGAAATTAATGAACGTATTCATGCTATTAAAGATGATTCTGAAGTAATGTCTGAGCAAGGTTCATATACCTTAACGGCCACTCAAACATTGAGTCAAAATGGTATTGATTTAAAAGCCGATATTGATGTTTTTACCTTTAAATAACGATTATTTAACTCGAATTTAGTTTATCTTAGTATCAATAAAGTAATAGCGGTACGCTAGTTTACCGCTATTACTATTAAGTTTTTACTTTACCCGTTGCTTTGATAAAAAATGCCGTGATAGCAGCGAGGGTGGCTAAACACAAAGCAATACTTGCCCCCATGGGCGGTCGTAACTCACAGAGAGTATTAAACCTAACAAATAACCCCTTAGCCCTATAGCATAGGCATAACCATACTTTTTCTTGCCGGTTAACCTTGTGCCAATAAGCGTTGGCATGATCAAGGCATATTTGAGTGCTAATAGCGAGTCTCGGCTTTGATTCAAACGTCCCACTACCTTCCTCATCTATAGAGCATTTTATAAGCAAATTTATTGTAGTAATAATAACAACTGCTAGAAAAGTCGTTGTTATCTCGAGTTAGGTGATGTGACAAAAGCGTGACTATTTTGCTTCATTGGAACAGAAAAGTATTAGATCATTTGGTGAGATTAAAAGTCAGTGTAAAAATGATGATTAATGATGGTAAAATGATCGCCGATAATCCACTTAACACTGGGTATATATTATTTTACTGAAGCTGCTAGCGTGATGATAAAGCGATAATGGCAGCTTTTGATAATGAGTTATTAAGGAACGTGAATGAAAACTGTTGTTATAACTGGTGCAAATCGTGGTCTTGGGCTTGGCTTTACTGAAAATTATTTAAAAAATGGCTGGTGTGTTATAGCACTGACAAGAAAAGGTTTAAGTACAGAGTTTTTAGCGGGTTTAAGTGAACAGCTCAAACAGAACTTATATGAAGTAAATGTTGAGCTTGAAGATGAAATATCGATTATTCGAGCAGCTAAAAAAATAATGACTTTATGCAAACATATTGACTTGTTTATTAACAATGCTGGCGTGTCTCTTGATCAATCGTTTGGTTGTTGGACCCAAGCGGCTTTTGTTAAGTCTTATCAAATTAATGCTGTCGCACCGGCTTTATTCATTCAGGCGTTGGAATATCATTTTAATGAAAATAGCCAAGTAATTCAGTTAACTTCGGGGCTTTCTTCCATCGATAATTGCATTAACCCGTTAGGGCCTTTTGATGCTTATAGCATGAGTAAATCAGCTGTGAATATGTTAACTCGTCGGGTAGCCAAAAAGTTTGAATCACAAAAAATTACTGTTTGTGCAGTAAGTCCAGGTTGGGTGAGTACTGATATGGGCGGCGAAGATGCACCTATGAGTGTTGAGCAAGCGGTACCATTATTAATTAATACCATTGCTAATTTAACATTGGCGCAAAGTGGTGGCTTTTTTGATGAACAAGGTAATGAAATTGCCTGGTAATTTGTGCGTGTTTTAATTATCACCAATTATTAAGCCGTAGCATTGTTAGGGTCTGTTGATTTTTGTTTGTATTTTCAGCAATAGGCTATTTTAAGTGATAGCAAAGCAGAATGAACGTTGTTTGGTTATTCCAAATGAGTGACATTCTAATGCAGCTAGCGCAAAAAATAGCCATTGCCCTGTGGGCTGAGGCTAAAATCGCTTTACTCGGCGTTAAAAATTATTGGTTTAGATGACTAAACGACATAATTTCAGCCTTGATTAAAGCGATTTTATCTCTCAGCTGAATTATTAAACAAAGATAAACAGACCCTAATGAATAATGCTACGGCTTTTGAGTTTTAGCTGCTTTTAGACCTAGCTTTAGGCTCGGTTACTCAGCCAAACGGTTTGATATGGTTGTAGCTGGATGGCTTGGGTTAAATCGGTAATTTCATCTCCTGAAATTAAATCAACCCAAGATTCCGTAATAATTAAATTTAATTCACTGATCGGTAATTCCATGATTTGATCGGTAATATTACTGATACAAAAAATACTTTGTTTACGATTAATACTTTGTCGCCAAAAACCAAACAATTGTAAACCCAAATGTAAAGTAAATTGGGTTGCATTTGGATGAAATGCTGGTTGGGCTGTGCGAATTTCAATTAACTTCGTCAGTTTTTTGAGCACCTGATGATGTGTTGTGGTTGGCTCAGCAAGCTGTGCTTGCAAGCTTGCATAATCCCAGCGATGACGATTAATCGAGCGGTTGTGGTGCGTATTTTTAAGCTTTTCATAATCATTTTGTGTTCCCAATAAACTATGAATGTAAATGCCAGGAATACCTTCTAACGCTAACATAATTTCATGGGCACAGATAAAACGCTGCATATTCCATTGATCAGCACCGGCGGTTGTTCCTTGTAGCGCATCAAATAATGCAATATTCATTTCATAAGCTTTTTGCTCACCGGTTTCGGTGGTGCGCCAAGATATTTTACCTCCGAATTTTTGCATGGTTTCAACTAAAGTGGTTAATTCTGTATCTTCCAATAAACCTTCAGCGGGTCTTAAGCCAACGCCGTCGTGTGAAGCTATAAAATTAAAATAGGTAGTACCGTCTTGTGCTGGCGGCATGCTCATTAACCAGCGTTTTAAATATAAACAGTTACCTGTGATCAAGGTGTTGATCAGTAAGGGCGGTAACGAAAAGTTATAAATACAATGAGCTTCGTTAGCATTACCAAAATAGGTTAAGTTTTGGGTATTAGGAATATTGGTTTCGGTAATGATCACGGCATCTTGTTGGGCGTGTTCAATGAGTGTTCTTAATAACCGAATAACTTCATGGGTTTGTGGTAAATTAATTGAAGGGCTACCAACAATTTTCCATAAAAAGGCAACGGCATCCAAGCGAAAAATATTAACACCCGCATCTAAATATTGGCGAATAATTTTTACAAATTCTGTTAATACTTCAGGATTTCTAAAGTCAAAATCGACTTGATCATGGCTAAAAGTACACCAAACATGCTGGGTGCCATTGGCTGTTTCTGTTTCTCGTAACAATGGTGATGTTCTAGGTCTAACTACATCAGATAGGTCGGCATTGGGGTCGGCAGTAAAAAAATAATCACAGCCTTGTCCTTCGCCTTTAATGAAGTTTTCAAACCACAAACTACGGCTTGAACAGTGATTAATGACCAGATCAGACATCAAGCGCTTCTTTTGCGCAATCACGCTAATATCTTGCCAGTTCCCTAAAGATTCATTGACGCTAGAATAGTCGATCACCGCAAAACCATCATCTGAACTGTAAGGAAAAAACGGTAAAATATGCACCGAATTAACACAATCTAAATAGCTGTCCATAAACTTGGCTAACGTTGTTAATGGCCGCTCACCTGCTTGCATAACACTATCACCATAAGTGATCATAATGATATCTTGTTCGGACCAGTGATTATCAAAAGGTTGTACGGCGGCACAATTATCAGGAATATTCATCAGGTTAATTAAACGTTGAGCTAAATCTTTTAGCTCAATATTAAGTTCAATATCTTGATAAATGGTGTTGAGTTGTTGTTCAACTTTCTGCTTGAGTGCGTCTATCACTACTGTCATTGTTAACCTCTAGTCACTATATTTTTCGCTAAACTCGGCGTTATCTAGTTCAACTGCTTCTTTGAGCTGTTCTAGAATATCTGGCATGGCACTGACCACACGGCTCCATGTTGGCATAAATGGCGTTTCCATTGGATTGTCTAAAAAGCGCTGGCCAGCAGTCACAATATTTTGAGCAAACATTTCAACGGCTTTTTCTTCTAAATGAATATCCGTGGTTAAGCCATTCATCATGGCATCATTGTGATACGTTTCAACATAATCTAAAGCAATACGATAATAGGTTGCTTTTAAAGAACGAAAAGCTTCAGTGCTAAATGTTTCGCCTTGGGTTGCTAGTTTTCTGAAGAAGGCTTTGGTGATATCAATCGACATTTTTGACAAACCGGCTTCTTCATTATCAAGCGAGAGGTCTTGATGTTTGTGATCGTAAATATCGGCAATATCAACTTGGCAAATGCGGTTATTGGCGTAATTTCGTTGCATTTCACTGAGTACACCAATTTCTAAGCCCCAATCACTTGGAATGCGTAAATCGGTTAATACGTCGCGGCGAAATGAAAATTCACCGGCTAGTGGATAACGGAAGCTGTCCATGTATTCTAAATACTCGTTGTAACCAACAATCCGTTTTAACGCTTTAATTAAAGGCGTTACTAACAATCGTGAAACACGACCATTGATTTTACCATTAGCAATTCGGGTGTAAAAACCTTTGCTAAATTCATAGTTAAACTGTGGGTTAGCAACGGGGTAAATTAATCGCGCCAATAAATCTTTTTCGTAAGTGACAATATCGCAATCATGTAAGGCTACAGATTCGGTTCTACCTGAGGCCAATGTGTAGCCCATGCAGTACCAAACATTGCGACCTTTACCCATTTCTTTTGGCGCTAAACCAAGTTTTTCTAATTTTGCATCGAGTGCTTTTAAACGTGGACCGTCATTCCATAGAATACGGTGGTGTTGTGGTAATTTTTTGAAAAACTTAAGGGCATGGCGGTATTGCTCTTCATTTGCTCTATCTAAGCCGATAACAATTTCATTTAAATAAGGCACTTCAGTTAATTTATTGACGATGTCAGGCAGAGCATCACCTTCGAGCTCAGAAAATAATGATGGTAAAATTAGCCCCATTGGGCGAGTTTTTGAAAACTTAATAAGCTCTTTTTCGAGTTCTTCATTTGAGCGATCGGTTAAGTTATGTAACGTGGTTACGATACCATTTTGATAAAAATCAGCCATATTAACACGCTCCTATTTGTAGAGGTTGTTGCTGTAAAAAGAAAAAGTTTGATAAACATTCTGCCCAGCCTTTCGGGCCAAACTCGGTGCTACGAAAACAATTATTTGTTTTATTGAGCATAGGAAACGGATGAATAGGTGATTTGATTTGCATAGCAATATCGGCAATTTCTAACATTTCGTTATCATTATGGCTATCACCAAGTGCAATCGTTTGTACTGTAACCTTGAGTTGTTTGGAAAAAACATTGGCAAGCCATGTTAATGCAAGGCCTTTATCACTGTGGCCTCCAACATGTAAAAAGCGTCCGCCTTGAAGCATATGAGCACCTAAAGACTCCATATGGGCAATAAATTCGTCTTTGTTGCAATTATCGCCATGCCATAATAATGGCTCGGTATATTTTCTATCTAAGGCAAACTCGGCACTTTCTGGCGATAACCCGGTTAGGTTACATAGTTCATCAAGGGATAACTTTGAAAACCCTTGAAATAAATCACCGTATTGCTCGCTAACACTCTCTAATAACGATAACCAATGCGAACGTGGTGGGCAAAATTCTTTAACCCAATAATTACCTTGTCTTATAGTGCCATCAGGTTGGTCTTTAAAATAACCAACGGGAATATAAACAGCGGCGCCATTTTCAATAATAAAAGGAGAATCTAGCGCTAATGAGGTTTGAATATTAACCATTTCAGCAAAGGTTTTACTGGTGTTTGGAATGATCGGTATTTGACGTTTTTTTAACTCATCAATAACACTTTCAGCTTTGCTAAAACTGTAATCAAAATGATCTAATAATGTGCCGTCCAAGTCGGTAAATATTATTGGTAACTTTGCCATGTTCGCTTCCTTATCGAGTACTTTTTGAATTTGTCTATTTTCATCTAACTCCAAAACCCAGTCACATTGCTCGGGTAAAGTGGTTAAACATTCTTCGGTTAATCGTTGGTAATATTGAATAAAATTGTGTACTTGTGCTTTGCTCATCACACCTGCGCCTTGGCTGGTTTTGGCAAGTTTTTCTTCTTGTTGCCAGCGCCAGTTTTCAACACAGTTAAAGCTGGGCGCTTTTAACATTAACCAGCAGTTCATTAATGAATAAAGTGGTTGATAATTTTGCACTAATTGCTGATTGACATAAGTGCGCCAAGCCGCATCGCTGTCTTGTTCTTTTTCAAAATTATTAACCGGGGTTAACAGTTTTTCAGCGGCTTGTGCGACGACGCCCCAACACCAGCCTTCTAATAAAACAATGTCAACATTGTTCGGTGCAGCTAACCATTCATCGTTAGGGTATAAATCATCGGTGGCTTTATTGAACCTTGATAACCGGATATTAGGTTGTGCTTTTTTAAGTGACGTTAAGGTTTTGGCTAATAAGTCGATGTCGTGACTACCAGGCACCCCGCGAGTTGCTAATAATGGGTGAATAGTTTGTGCTAAGTTGGCTCTTTGCGCTTTACTGAGGTAAAAATCATCAAGGGAGATGTTGACCACAGTTAAGCTGTGTTGACTTGATAAATATTCAGTTAAAAAGTCGGTCAGTGTTGATTTCCCCGAGCCTTGGCAGCCATTGATACCAACAAATAATGGACTTGTTTGGTTATTTTTTTTGGCTAATATTTTCTCAGCAAGCGGCATGAAACAATATTTAGCTTTGTTAATAAATTCGTTTGGCAATTTATGTTTAGTGATGAATTCTGTCAGCATTGTCTCTCCGAACCAGTAAATACATCTATTAGAATAGTTGATTACGTAGATTTATAGGTTCATATAACATGCCAGCTGTAAAAATTGCTTGCTAATAGGTCATAAAATGTCAATTAAATTCTTTTAAAACATGGTGTTATGGTTTTGTTTGTGGTGAATTTTGCTGGCGTGTTTTACTTGCCTAAAGAGCAGGTAAGACCGGATAAAAACAAAAAGCGCACCATTGTGGTGCGCTTTTTCAGTGCCTGTGTTTGGTGCACGCTATTTTAGAATAGCTCTTCTACTTGCTGAACTGCGGAACCATCGAGAATACCTTCACTTGTATCCGTTGTAATATAATCAACGGGCTCGCTACCTAGCATAAAGTATTCAAACGTGCTGCTTTTATCAGTTTTATTAGTGAGCTTGCCAGAAGCTTTATCTATGCGAACGGATAAAATATTTTCGGGCTGCTTAAATGGCTCCACGGGTAATGTTTCTAAAGCATTTGCCATGAAGTCAATCCATGCCGGTTGTGCTGATTTGGCACCAAATTCTTTACCGGTAATTTGGTTACGACCTAAATTAGCGTTGTATGCAGTTTGCCCTAAGTTACGAGTATGATCATCGAAGCCAATCCAACTGGTGGCTACTAAGCGTCGACTGAAACCAGAGAACCAAGCATCTTTTGCTTCGTTGGTGGTTCCCGTTTTTCCTGCTATATCACGACGGCCTAATTTTCTTGCTCGATAACCTGTTCCTTGCCAATGCGGTGCGGTTGACCAATCGGCACCCCAAATAGCGCTATTTAATGCTTGGGTTACTAAAAATGCATTCTGCGCACTGATCATTCGCTCTGCTTTTTTGACTGTTTTTGGAGCTGCATCTAAGGTCACTAGGTTGGGATCTTCGTTTTGCTTATTTATCGTTGTTGGGCAATCATCATCACATGCAATCGCTGGCTCGGCTTGGAAAATAACATTACCAAACGAGTCTTCAATGCGTTCAATTAAATAGGGCTTAATTAAAAAACCACCGTTGGCAAAGGTGGCAAAACCCGTTGCAACTTCGATGGGGGTTAGCGAGGCTGAACCTAACGCTAAAGATTCATTATTAGGCAATTCACTAGGGTTAAAGCCAAATAGTGATAAGTGATCAATAATATTACTTAAGCCAACCGCGCGTAATAGTCTTACCGCAATTACGTTTTTTGATTGTGCTAAGGCTAAACGTACACGAATAGGGCCATCGTATACTGGAGGTGAGTTTTTCGGACGCCAAACGGTACCTGAACTGTTATCCCATTTATTGATTGGCGCATCATTGACCAAACTCGCTAGAGTAAAGCCGTTATCTAATGCTGCAGAGTAAATAAAAGGTTTAATATTTGAGCCTACTTGGCGTTTGGCTTGGGTTACTCGGTTAAATTGGCTTTGTTGAAAACTAAAGCCACCTACCGCTGCTTCTATGGCGCCGTTGTCTGGTGATAATGCTACTAATGCACTGCTGACGTCAGGTAATTGGCTTAAGGCATAATTACCATCACTTTGTTGCTTAACATAGACAACATCACCATAAGCTAAAATATCTCCGGCTGTTTTGGGAGGTAGCCCTTGTTTATTGTCATGAATATATTCACGTGCCCAAGCAAGACCCGGCCATAAAATAGTTTTAGTGGTTTGATCTTCAAAGGTTACTTCAACAGATGTTTCTTCGACTAAAGTCACCACGGCAGGAATTAAAGCTTGATAACTTTGGATATCTGCTAGTGTTTGACTAATTTCATCAAAAGTAATTGGCGGTTGAGTACTTTGTGGATTTTCTTCAACTGTCGATTGCTCAGCGCGAAGCGATAAAATGGGACCTCTAAAACCATGGCGTTGGTCATAATTATGCAAATTTGTCACAACGGCTTGCTGCGCGGCTGTTTGTAATTGTGAGCTTATGGTGGTGAATACTTTAAAGCCTGCGCTATAAGCTTCTTCTTTACCATAGCGAGAGAGCATTTCTTGATGCGCCATTTCCGCGACATAAGGCGCGGTTAATTCTATTTCGGCACCATGTTTTTGAGCGGTGATAGGTTCATTATTCGCTTGTTCATATTCACTTAAAGTAATGTAACCACTTACTAACATGCGCTTTAATACAACAGAACGTCGCCCTAACGCTCGTTCTGGTGAACTAATCGGGTTTAATGTAGAAGGCGCTTTTGGTAAGCCTGCCAAAACCGCTATTTGCGCTAAGGTTAATTCTTTAACATCTTTACCGTAATAAACTTGGGCTGCGGCTCCGTAACCAAAGGCACGATGACCTAATTCTATTTTATTCATGTAAAGTTCAAGAATTTCATCTTTGCTTAATAAACTTTCAATGTGGAAAGATAGAAAAATTTCTCGAATTTTTCGAATGGCGGTAACTTCCCGTGTTAAAAAGAAATTTCGTGCAACCTGCATGGTTATTGTTGATGCACCACCTTTATTTTGCCCCATTAATTTACCTAAAATAGCGCGTCCCATACCGATAGGATCAACGCCAAAATGTAAGTAAAAACGATCATCTTCAGTTGCTAATAGAGCATTAATCAATTGTTCTGGCATGTCATCTAAGGTTAGGGGAATACGTTTTTTTTCGCCAAATTGGGAAATTAATTGGCCGTCTTTGCTAAAAATTTGCATTGGCGTTTGCCATTTTATGTCTTTTAAAGATTCTACGCTGGGTAGCTCATCTTTGAGGTAAATATAGACTCCGGCAATCGCTATAAGACCAAAAAATAAGGAAATAATGAAAAATTTGATCAATTTTTTTAGTGAAAACACAAGTAAGGCTCTACAATAGTTAAAAAAAGTGGTAATAATGACTAGTATATCGTGTAAAAGCGTGTAATAAATGTATTTATTGCACAATGGTGTATTAAATTATAACAAAAATAGTTAGTAGGACGTTATGTTAAGCAGCCTATGGAAAAAGAAAACTGCCAAAATGGTGGGCATAGATATCGGATCGCATGCAGTTAAAGCTGTATTGTTAGGCCAAACAGATGACGGTTATGTTCTGGAAGATTTTGCGATAGAGGCTATGCCTAGAGGGGCTGTTATCGATCGAGAAATTCAGGATATTGAAGCGGTTGGTAATATTGTTGCAAAAATCCGTAATAAACTAGCCGACCCTGTCAAAATGTGTGCTTCTGCGGTGTCAGGTCAAACGGTGATCACTAAAATAATTTATATGGATGTTAATTTAACCGAAGATGATTTAGCCAACCAAATTGAAATTGAAGCTGATAGCCTAATTCCTTTCCCACTTGATGAAGTCAGCCTTGATTTTGAAACCTTAGGAGTGAATGAATCAGATCCGAGTAAAGTTAATGTTTTATTGAGTGCTGCGCGTACTGAATCTATTACTGCTCGTGTTTCGGCATTAGAAAGTGGTGGCTTTAAAGCCAAAGTTATTGATGTTGAGTCATATGCGATAAGTCGAGCTTATGATTTATGCTTACCTTTATTACCCGATGATGCGGTTGATAAAGTGGTTGCAATGATTGATATCGGTGCTGCCATGACACTCTTTTCTGTCACTGACGCAGGTAAACACATTTATAGTCGAGATCAACTTTTTGGTGGTGAACAATACACAAGGTCGATTGTTTCTTATTACAACAAAACCTTTGATGAAGCAGAAGAAGCTAAAATTACCAATGATTTACCTCCCAATTATACTTTTGAAGTACTTGCACCATTTCATACTATCTTAGTACAGCAAATTCGCCGTGCCATTCAGATGTTTTTAACCACCAGCGGTAAAGATAAAATTGATTATTTGGCGCTATCTGGTGGTAGTGCCATGGTTGAAGGGTTAGAAAGCTTATTACGTGATGAACTGGGTATTCATACGGTAGTAATTAACCCGTTTAGTGCCATGGCAATTGCTGATAAGGTCAACCCCGAAGAACTTAGGAAGTCTGCACCACAGCTTGCCGTTGCAGCAGGATTGGCATTAAGGAGTTTTACTTCATGGCATATATAAATTTACTTCCATGGCGTGAAGAAGCACAAAAAGCGAAGCAAAAAGAATATTTTATGATTCTTGGCGCGGTCGCAACTTCAGCGATAGCGATAGCATTATTAGTTGGTCAGTTTTATCAAATGCGCGTTGATGGCCAAAATAGCAAAAATCAATATTTAAAAAATGAAATACAATTATTAGATGTTAAAATTGCTGAAATTAAAGGGCTTAATGAGAAAAAATCTGAGCTAGAAAGTCGTATTTCAGTGGTTGAACAGTTACAGCGTAGCCGAAATGTTGGTACACAAGTTCTTGATGAAATTACTAAAATTGTACCTAATGGCATATATTTAACTAGTTTAGATAAACAAGGTAATATGCTTGAATTAGTCGGCAAGAGTGAATCGAACAATCACCTTGCAAATATGATACGTGAGATTGAAAGTTCTAACTTATTAGCTGATGCACAATTGAGTACTATTAGCAGTAAAAATACTAAGAGTCGGTTATTAAGTGACTTCAATATGCGTGTGAGAATTAAAGGCTTAGTCAACGATATTGAAAAAGCCCAAGCTAGCGTTCAAGGAGGCAAATAATGGATATTGATCTGTCTCAATTTGATAATTTAGAGTTAGAAAATATTGGTCAATGGCCGAAAGCGGCTAAAATTATCTTGGCTATTTTTCTCGCTGTTATTGTTTTAGTTGTTGGTTATATGATGTTTATTAGTGATCGTATTACCATGCTAGATAATGCTGTTAAGGAAGAACAAACGTTAAAAGAAGCGTATCGAACTAAATATCACGTTGCTGCTAATTTGGAATTATTTAAGCAGCAAATGGCAGATGCCGAGGCATTGTTTGCTAATCAATTAAAAAGCTTACCTGAAAGCCATGAAACGCCAGGTTTACTTGACGATATTACGTTTGTTGGCACAACAAGCGGTTTAGATTTTGTCACTTTAAATTGGCAGCCAGAAATTACCCGTGAAATTTATATAGAATTACCTATCGATATTGAGGTGATTGGTCATTATCATGAGTTTGGTGAATTTGTCAGTAAAATAGCCGGTTTACCTCGGATTGTTACTTTACACGATTTTGACATCTCAAAAATTAATGACTCCAGTAAATTACGATTAAAATTACAAGCAAAAACTTATCGATATCGGGAGACTAAAGCAGAATGAAAAAATTAGCTTTATTACCTATATTAATGTTATCTGGTTGTTTTAGCGATACTTCTGATATCAAAGAATACATCACTGAGGTACAATCTTCGGCAACAAGTTACATTGCGCCTATGCCAGAAGTGCCTGAGTTTAATCATATAGCGTATTCGGCGAGCAATGAACGCAGCCCGTTTGTGTTACCAAAACCTGAAGCAATACAAGAGCGTATGCAACAAATGGCTGGGTGTTTAAGCCCAGATCCTCGACGGAGAAAGCAGCCACTTGAAAAATACGCTTTAGATAGTTTATCGATGCGTGGCACACTGGGTGAATTAGGTGTAGTTTGGGCGTTAATTGAAGCTTCAGACAGTACTATACATCAAGTTACCGTAGGAAGTTATTTAGGTATGTATAATGGAAAAATTACCGAAGTGAATAGCGATTTAATTAAAGTTTTAGAATTAGTGCCTGATGGTGCTGGTTGTTGGGTTGAGCGAGAATCTGTGGTTAGTATAATGGATTCGTCTGCAGAGGGGCAAAGGAACTAATGTTGATATTAACAATAAAGAAAAAAATGAATGTCTTCGCCATAATGAAAAATATTTTCTTGATGTCGCTTTGTTTCTTTGCGTCACAATCGTTTGCGGCATCGGTTACCAGTGTAAAATATAACACTATTCAAAATGATGAAATTGAGTTGGTGTTTAGTTTATCTGAAAATATTTCAATTCAGCCGATTGTTAAAACATCTATTGAACCTGCGCAAATTAATATTACTTTTGCTGCCGACAGTTTTGACGAAAACCTTGCTTTCACGGAAATAGCACACGCTGGTGTTAACTCTGTTGAAATTAATAAAACAGCAGGTAATGTTGTTGCCGCTATTCATTTAGATGCTTTATCTGTTTTTGATGTCAGCCAAGTTGATAATACTTTTTCTATTGTCTTGAATAAAGGTGTTGCCAATACAGCGGTTACTAAAATTACCCCTGTTGGTGGTGATTTTATTAATAACATAGAATCGATTGATTTTAGAAAGAATAAAGATGATGAAGCACAATTAATTATTAATCTAGCTGATAGTATGGTGGCTGTTGATGTTCGTGATCGTTTAGGGCAGCTATTTGTTGAATTTCATAACACCGCGATAATTGAAGATTTATTATATAAATTAGATGTCACCGATTTTGGCACTTTGGTTCAAGGTATTGAAACTTTTAAAGATGGTAGAAATGCAAGGTTGGTTGTTGATATTGATGGCGAATATGAATTTGAACATCAGCAATTAAATAATGTCTTTACGCTTTCTGTTAGTAAAAAGGCGGAAACTCCTGGTTACCTAGAAGATGCTGATGACTTTTCTGGTCGTGCTATTTCATTAAATTTCCAAGATATTTCAGTTAGAACCGTATTACAGATTATTGCTGATTATAATGGCTTTAACTTAGTCACCAGCGATACTGTATCGGGTAATATTACTTTACGTTTAGATGGCGTGCCTTGGGATCAAGCCTTAGATATTATTTTGAAAGTTAAAGGTCTTGATAAGCGCATGGATGGCAATATCTTAATGGTTGCACCAAGTGATGAATTAGCGGCCCGTGAAGCGCGTGAATTACAAGCAAAACAACAAGTTGAAGAATTAGCACCACTTTATTCTGAATACGTGCAAATTAACTACGCGAAAGCACTAGAGTTTGCTAATTTAATTAAAAACGAAGATACCAGCATTTTATCAGAACGTGGTAGTGTCAGTGTTGATGAACGAACCAATACCTTATTAATTAGAGATACCGCAAAAAGTATTGAAGATATTAAGCGTATGGTGTCGGTATTAGATGTTCCTGTTCGCCAAGTTGTCATTGAATCTAGAATGGTAACGGTAAAAGATAATATCAATGAAGAGTTAGGTATACGTTGGGGTGTAACCGATATAAGTGGCGACAGTGCTACTTCAGGAACATTACAAGGGGCTGATGTAGCAGGAGCTGGACTTGTGCCTGATTTGAGCGATCGCTTAAATGTAAATTTACCATCATCAACACCTGCGGGTAGTATTGCTTTTCAAGTAGCACGTTTAGCTGATGGTACTATTCTTGATCTTGAATTAAGTGCGATGGAAAAAGAAAACAAAGGCGAAATTATTGCTAGCCCGCGTATAACCACAGCCAACCAAAAAGAAGCCTATATTGAACAAGGTGTTGAAATTCCTTATCAAGAAGCCGCATCAAGTGGTGCAACGGCAACTCAGTTTAAAAAAGCGGTGCTAAGCCTAACGGTAACACCACATATTACACCGGATGATCGTATCATTTTAGACTTAGTTGTAACACAAGATACGGTGTCTTCAATTCAAAATGGCTCGGCACCGGCTATCGATACTCAGCGTATCGGCACCCAAGTGTTAGTCAATAATGGTGAAACAATCGTGTTAGGCGGTATTTATCAGCAGCAAATTGTAAGTACGGTGTCAAAAGTGCCAGTATTAGGTGATATTCCGTATTTTGGTTGGTTATTTAGAAATTCTAATAACTTTAACGAGAAAAAAGAATTATTGATTTTCGTTACTCCACGCATAGTTACCGAGCGTTTCTAACAAATTTTGCAAGTAAGTGTACACTTTTATAAACACTTACTTGCAAATTACCCCCAACAATTGCGATAATTGCGCCCTTGAAAATCACGAGGGAGTTCCCTCTCCATTTTAAATCAATTTGTTAACTGAGTTTTTAAATAATCTAATGGCAGAAAAACGTAATATTTTCCTTGTTGGTCCAATGGGTGCTGGCAAAAGTACCATTGGCAGAGAATTGGCAGATAAGCTGCATCTAGAATTCTACGATTCAGATCAAGAGATCGAACGCCGTACCGGTGCTGATATCGCTTGGGTTTTTGACTTGGAAGGCGAAGAAGGCTTTCGAAAACGTGAAGAAACCGTTATTGATGATTTGAGTCAATTGCAAGGTATTGTTCTTGCAACTGGTGGCGGATCAGTGATCAGTGATTTAGTGCGTAACCGACTATCAGCTCGTGGTATTGTTGTTTATTTAGAAACAACTATCGACAAGCAAGTTGCTCGTACGCAGCGTGATCGTCGACGTCCATTACTACAAACGTCTGAAGAACCACGTACAGTGCTTGAAAATTTAGCAGTACAGCGTAATCCTCTTTATGAAGAGATTGCAGATGTTATTGTGCAAACTGATGATCAAAGTGCAAAAGTTGTCGCGAATAAAATTGTTGAACGTTTAGATTTCTAATTATGGCATTATTAAATGTTGATCTTGACGATCGCAGTTACCCTATTTATATCGAAGCTGGGCTATTAACCGATAATAGTCCGTTACTTCAACATATTTCGGGCAAAAGAGTTTGTATTGTTACTAATGATATTGTGCATCCTTTATATGCCGATAAAATTAAGCAGCAGCTTAGTGACTACGATGTTGATGAAGTTATTTTACCTGATGGTGAAACACAAAAAAGCTTAGCTAATTTTGATGTAATCATGTCTCACTTATTAGCGAATGCGCATGGTCGAGACACGACCTTGATTGCATTAGGTGGTGGCGTGATTGGTGATATTGCCGGCTTTGCTGCAGCATGTTATCAACGTGGAATTGATTTTATTCAAATTCCAACAACCTTATTATCACAAGTAGATTCATCTGTAGGTGGTAAAACGGCTGTTAACCATCCTCTTGGTAAAAACATGATAGGTGCTTTTTACCAACCGAAAGCGGTACTTATTGATATCGATTCATTAACAACGTTACCCGCACGAGAATTTAGTGCCGGTATGTCGGAAGTGATCAAATACGGCATTTTAGGCGATGGCGAATTTTTTACTTGGTTAGAAAATAATACCGTTCAAATAAAAGCTGGTGAGCAAGCCACTTTAATCGAAATGATCCGTCGTTGTTGTCAGTGCAAGGCCGATATTGTTGGCGCTGATGAGAAAGAATCAGGTGTTCGGGCATTATTAAATTTAGGTCATACCTTTGGTCACGCTATTGAAGCTGAACAAGGCTACGGCATATGGCTTCACGGTGAAGCTGTTGCTACTGGCATGGTCCTTGCTGCTAAGTTAGCAGTATCAATGAATTTGATTGAAGTGTCAGATCTTCGTCGCATTGAAGCCTTACTTTCTACCTTTAACTTACCGTTAACAGCGCCAGAAAACATGGGCTTTGAGCAGTTTATTAAACATATGCGTCGTGATAAGAAAAATTTAGCGGGTAAATTACGCTTTATTGTACCAACGGCTATAGGCAGCTCTGAAATTAGAGATGATATTAGTGAGGACATGCTTCAACAAATTCTGTAACTTTATTTTGCAGAAGGTGAGGCTATGTCAGCACTTGCATATCATTCAGTCGCTGAAAATCAAAACGCGCAAGTTGCGAATATAAATTCAGGCACTTATTCGAATACGAATATTAGTGCGAATGCGCGTATTGATTATATCTTTCGCTTTTCAAATCAACTTGTTGTGGTTGCCGCTGAGCAATCAGCACAATATTCTCCAGTCACTAGCCATTTTCTAGCTAATTTAAACGCTGATCATAATGCGGCCTTTATTGCTGTTTCTAGTCAATTACATGATATTCAAATTCGTAGTCGGTTAGTTGAACAATTATTTACTAATGTGTTATTTGATCCTGAGCAATCGTTAGCGGTTAGCTTAGTCAATTTAGTGAAAGCTAATCCGCAAAAAATTTCTATTGCTATAGAGCATGGTCAGAATCTATCGATTCAAATATTACATGAATTAACACAGTTAGCGGAAATAGCTAAACGTGCTCAATTAACTATTAATGTGTTGGTCAGCGGTAATTATGTTCTAGGACATAAACTTTCAGAAAACAGTATCTTATTCAAAAATAAATTATCGATAATTGCAGCAGAAAGTGGCCAACTAGTACCACTGAAGTCACCGTTATTTAAGCAAAAGCGACAATGGTTTAATTCATTAAAAAAAGCAAAATGGTTAATTATTAGCTTAGTAACTATTTTATTTTTGGCTTTAGCTGGCGTTGTTGTCGTTGAAAGTATTAATGAGACTAAGCTGAAAGCGAAAACGCAGGCTACAAATCAGCCATCAGCACCTGTTTTTGTTGTCGCTAATAAACTAAAAACAACCGATGCTGCTAGTGCGCCGGCAACACATAGCGATATTCTTAATGCATTATCGTTAAGCGAGACGCCTGAAATACAGTTAGCGGATAATAACGATGTGTTAACGGCATTAACGTTGGCAGAGTCGATACAACCAACACAGACAATCACTTCAGCTAATAAAATGCCAAGTAAGTTAGTGGATGAAGTATCATTAATTGATCAGCATGAAGCTAAAGACGTAGTAAATATTTATCAAACCATGGCAAATGGCTTTGTTATTCAGTTTGCTGCTTTTAGTGAACAAAAAGTTAAAAATGACTTTTTAAAACAATACTCAAATTTAGAATATGCTAGCTATTTTAGGCTAATTGATGGTGTTGAATTTGAAGTATTAACCTCAGTTCCTTATGCCACGCGATTAGAAGTTGAACAAGCCAAAGCCGCATTACCTGAATCGTTACAAGCGCTAAAAATTTGGATTAAAAGCCTAGATGCAATAAAAAGTGAAATCAAACACTATCAAAGCTCCCAATCTTGATTAATATTGGCTACAATCCTGCCTTGAATTAAGTTGTAGGCATTTAAGAAAGATGACAAAAAAACAACGCGCATTTTTAAAGTGGGCAGGCGGTAAATATGCCTTGAGCGATGTTATTGCCAAGATGCTACCCGAAGGTGACGTACTTGTTGAACCTTTTGTTGGTGCAGGTTCTGTTTTTCTTAATAGTAACTATAAGCGTTATTTATTAAATGACATCAATAAAGACTTAATTAATCTCTATAATTTACTGAAATTAAGCCCAGATCAATTCATTAAAGATGCAGTTAACTATTTTTCGCCGGCTTATAATCAGGCTGATAGATATTACCAGCTAAGAACTGAGTTTAATGCTTCAACCGATCCTTATCATCGTTCATTGCTCTTTTTATACCTGAATCGTCATGGTTACAACGGTTTGTGTCGTTATAATAAATCCGGCGGTTTTAATGTGCCGTTTGGTAAATACAAAAAACCGTATTTTCCTGAGCAAGAACTCAATGCCTTTGCTGATAAAGCACAGTTAGCGGAGTTTACGTGTTTGGGCTATCGTGAGATTTTTGAACGGGTAAAACCAGGTGATGTGGTTTATTGTGATCCACCTTATGTACCTTTAAGTAAAACCGCGAGTTTTACCAGTTATTCAGGTAACGGTTTTGGTTTGGATGAACAAGCTGATTTAGCGAATGCTGCGGAAGAAAGCACGGTTAATAAAGATGTTTCGGTATTAATTAGTAATCACGATACCATTTGGACACGTAAAATTTATCAACATGCCGAGCAGATAAAATCACTGAAAGTTTCTCGTACCATTAGCCAGCAAGGCGCTACACGAAAAAAAGTTGGTGAGTTGTTAGCACTTTATTAAGGGAAATTCGTTTTTTATGAGCTGGGTAAAACTAAGCTGACAGCGAAAATTAATAAAGCAATAAAAACAATCACACCAATAATACCGGCAATAATAAAATGGCTGGCTTTACCTTGACTAAAATCTCGATTTCTATTTTTGTCACTTTGCACCCCAAAAAAGGCGGCAGCGACACTTTTTAGTGTTGCAATGAAATTCATACTAACTCCTCTATACTAGTTAACACTAGCATGCATTGATCTACTAAGGTTAGCAATACTAATGCTGGGAGTTAAATGACACAAAAAAGCCTGAAGATTTTAAGTCTTCAGGCTTTTAGAAATTAATTTAAAAATTTAAATTATAAAGCGATATCTACAGCGTAAGAAACATAGAATTTCATGTCGTTGCTGTCAGCACCGTCTTTAAAATCTGTTTTAGAAACACCTAAAGTGAAGCCATCTTTGCTTACTGAAGCGCCGATGTCAAAAGATTCAGTTGAGAAATCACCGCTGTAATCACCAATGTGTAAACCAACTTCAGCGCCACTTTCTAAGGCAAAACCGTAATCGATGTTAGCATAAACAGAATCACCAAATTCACCGCCATCGCCACCAGCTTCTGAATCAGCTAATACAGCTACACCAAACGTGAAACCAGCTGTTGAAAGGCTTGCATAAATTTCTGAGAAGTCATTTTCGTCAGCAACTGAATCTGGGTATGCATAATAGATATAACCCACATCATAAGAAACATCTTCACTGATATCGCCACCAAAACCAAAGTATAAATCTAATTCAGTTTTCATGTCGCCCCATGAAGCGTTTGATGCCCAAGTACCCGCATAAAAGCCAGACTCGCTTGAGTAATCAATACCACCAGAAATAGCGGCAGCACCACCTGTTTGCTCAAGACCACGCCACAAGTAGTTGCTTGTTGCTGCTACGTTAGCAGAAACTTCTGCAGAAGCCGAAGTTGAAACGAAAGCAGCACTTGTTGCTAAAGAGATAATCGTAAGAGGTAAAGCTAATTTTTTCATAGTAATTCCCATGTTTTCAGTTTAAATGTAACCATTATTATTGGCTTTGATATTCAATATCTAAGTTAGTTATAGCAAGTTAAGTGCCTATTAAAGAAAAATTAAATTTTTATTAAAATAACCTTTTAAAATCAGACGTTTATTTTCGGAGCTCTATCGTGGTGCATTTTTAGTTTTTTAGTGTAAAAAATTCATTTGCACAATATTGGTGCTGCAACGTTTCATCTGGTGCAATTGGATGCGACAAATAATTTATTTTAACTTCAATAATTAAGCGGTATTAGGTAAAGTAGCGGCATTAATTATTTGTGGAATTTTAACTATGTCGAACTATTTAATAGCACCGTCAATTCTTTCAGCTGATTTTGCTAATTTAGGTGCTGATGTCGCCAAGGTTATTGCTGCCGGTGCTGATGTTGTGCATTTTGACGTAATGGATAACCACTATGTTCCTAACTTAACTTTTGGCCCAATGTTTTGCCAAGCGTTACGAGATTATGGCATTACCGCACCAATTGACGTGCATTTAATGATTAAACCAGTTGATGCATTAGTGCCAGCCTTCGCCAAAGCAGGGGCTGATATTATTACCTTTCACCCAGAAGCGAGTGAACATGTTGATCGTACCTTACAGTTAATTAAGCAACATGGCTGTAAAGCGGGCTTAGTGTTAAATCCGGCAACGCCGTTAAATGTGTTAGATTTTGTTATGGATAAATTAGACTCAATTATGTTGATGTCGGTTAACCCTGGTTTTGGCGGGCAATCTTTTATTCCAATGACTTTAGATAAACTTCGTCAAATTCGTCAACGTATTGATGCCAGTGGCTTTGATATTCGACTTGAAGTTGATGGTGGCGTGAATGCTGACAATATTGCGGAAATAGCGAGCGCGGGTGCAGATATGTTTGTTGCTGGCTCAGCTATTTTCAACCAACCTGATTATAAAGTTGCTATTGATAACATGCGTGCTCAATTAGCAACTGTTAACAAATAAAGAAGTAAAGGAAAATCATGACTAAACCTATTGTATTAAGTGGTTGCCAACCTTCAGGCGAATTAACTATTGGTAACTATTTAGGAGCTGTGCAACAGTGGTCTAAAATGCAAGATAGTCACGACTGTTTTTATATGTTGGCTAATCAACATGCGATCACCGTTCGTCCTGAGGCACAAGCATTAAGAAACTCTGTTTTAGACGGCTTAGCTTTGTATATGGCGTGTGGTATCGATCCTGAAAAAAGTGCCATTTTTGTTCAGTCGCAAGTGCCCGAGCATAGCCAATTAAGTTGGGTGCTAAATTGTTACACTCAAATGGGTGAGCTAAATCGCATGACCCAATATAAAGACAAATCACAAAAATCTGAAGCTAATATGAACTCGGGTTTATTTACTTATCCGGTATTAATGGCCGCGGATATTTTATTATATAAAGCAGACCAAGTACCTGTGGGTGATGATCAAAAGCAACATTTGGAATTAGCGCGTGACATCGCAACGCGTTTTAATAATTTGTATGGTGATATTTTTACCGTACCAGAGCCGTTTATTCCTGAATTTGGCGCACGGGTGATGAGTTTACAAGATCCGTTAAAGAAAATGTCTAAATCAGATGACAATACTAATAACTTCATTGGTTTGTTAGAAGATCCGAAAAAAGTGGCTAAAAAAATTAAACGTGCAGTAACTGACTCAGACGAGCAAGCACGAATTTATTTTGATGTTGAAGAAAAGCCAGGAGTTTCTAATTTATTATCTTTATTGTCATGTTGTACTGGCACTACCGTGGCTTCATTAGTGCCACAATATGAAGATAAAATGTATGGTCATTTAAAAGGTGATGTTGCCGATGCTGTGGTTGCTTTGTTAGAGCCAATTCAAGCTAAGTTTAAAGCTTATCGTAATGATCAAGCATTCTTAGATAGCGTGATGCGTTCAGGTGCGGATAAAGCTTCTGAACGAGGTCAGCAAGTATTATCTAAGGTTTATGATGCTGTCGGTTTTATTGCTAAACCTTAATATCGCTTTTGGTTAATAAAAAACGCCGCTAAGTTAAGCGGCGTTTTTTTTGGCAATTTTAATGAAAATGATAGGGGTTGAGTTTAATCATCTTCATTGGCTGTTTTGCTTGCACTTGCAAACAAGGTCTCAGCTTCATTGATAAAAGTATCAACACTACTACCAGAGGTGAGTAGAAAGTTTGGTGGCATAATTGTGTTGTCGTAACTTGGGTATGGTCTAAATTCAGGTTGATTGCTCATTTGTACTAAGCTGGAACCACCAAAAAATAATACCACTAAACCTAATGCGGTAAAGTTACGGCGCTTGTTTGTCATATGAAAACCAATATAGGCATTTAACCAGAATAAACCAAAGGCAATTAATATTGGTAACGCCATTACGGTTAAGCTTACTAAGAAGTTACTTGATGAATTGAATAATAAGATGTTTTCAATGAAATCAGTTAACCAAAATAGATTAAAGAAAATAAAACTGATACCTAGCTGATGCCAAATACGGGAGTCATTTTTTGTTAAATGTGACACTAACGCGACCCCACAAGGCCACATAGCAAAACCGAGAGTCATGCCAATAGCAGGGACAAAAAATTGTGTGTAACTGACTTCAATCGGCTTAGTTAAATAAAATAAATGCGCCGCTAAACAGGTAAATAATGCCATTGCCGCAATCAATACAACAGGTTTGCGAGCGAGGTTAATTAAGTTTTCGAAAGGACTAAATACCACACTTTCAGCAACCGGATGGTTTGGAAAAACAATGCGGATTTGGCTTTTACCAATACTGATGACATCACCGGAGTGAACGATATGATGATCCGCCGATTTTTTCTTTTCTCCTAAAAAACTACCATTTATGGTGTCTAAGTCATGAACTCGCCAAAATTCACCATCAAAGGTGATGTTGAGGTGTTCAGGACAAACATGAGGATCAGAAATAATTACGTCATTGTCATAACTGCGGCCGACAGAAATATTAGCTTGATTATATTTTTGCCGACTAATAAATTTTTGGTTGCGACTGATCTCTTCAATAATAATGGTTTCATTTACTGTTCCCATGACACTGCCTCCATAAATTTCTTAGTAAATAGCAGAGCATTTTTTTGTTCAACACCTGACATGGTAAAGTGGCTAATCAAAGCTTTGTCGTGTTTATCAACACTTGCGGCTAAATAAATAACATCAAATAATTTAGGAAAGTCTTTATAAGCGCGAGTACAAAATATGGTTTTATTGCTGATCGCATGATTATTTGGCGTGACTATATCGTGATGACATTGAAATTCGCCGACATGATCTTTACCAGCTTGATTATTCGGTCCTACTTGGCGAATACGTTGTTTGTATAAGTGATAAAATTTAGTATCACTTAGCTCTTTTGCTTGTAAGTAACGATACTCCATTTCTAAGCTACCGGTAAAAAAGTTGCCTTCGATATAGGTATTTTCATCCAGAGTACAGTTGGCAATCACAGTAAAATATAAGTCGTCTTTTTTATCGGCATTAGAATTACCCCAACAACGAATATAAGGCAGGTCGATGGTTGGAATTATCGCATTACCTTGACCTAACCGTTTTAATTGCCAATCGGCAGCAAGTACTTGCTCAGTTAATTTTTGTTGATAAGCTGATAATTGTTCAGCCATTTGCTGTTTTATATTGTTTGGTGGCGCACTTTGAAATTGCTTAAATAATATTTTTAGCTTGTCGTGCGGCACTAAAAAGCCAATTTGATTACCTGAGGTTGCCACATTAATACCAACAACTTCAGAAGCTTTGTTGACCACAGGGCCACCACTCATTCCTGAATTTACTGAGCCGGTAAAGTGAATGCGATCATTGAAAGATTCGGCTTTTAAGCCATTATAAGTACCAGGTACAACAATCATGCCTAAATCATGTGGATTGCCCAGTGAATATAATTCTTCACCTTTAATTGGCGTATCATGCGAAATTTTAAAATAAGGCATAGGAGCTGAAACGGCGCGCTTGACCAAAGCGAGATCATTAATTACATCAACACTTTTTAATAATAGCTCGCCACTATTGCCTTGCTGATCAAGATACTGCATTTTATATTTTTCAGGGTGGCGGGCATAACCTGAAATAACATGATAATTGGTGGCAACTAAGCCATCTTCGGTAATTTGAAAACCAGAGCCAATAGATGACTTTTCACCGCTGGCAATATCAATTAATTTTATTTGATACAACGAAGGCGCCAGTTGCTTAAATAACGCTTCTGCGTTTTCAACTGCTTGTAATTGGGCGGTAAAACAAAAAATGAATAGGGAAACTAACCTTTTCATTTATATTCCTTTTTTATTTGAAAATTAACCACATTGTGCCATTGTTAGCATAATTGTCATTAACAATTTATCATTATCTTAGGATCAGTGACATTAGGAGAATACTTGCATATGGATCATCAACAAGTTCATCAATATATTATTGATAAGCCCGAAGCCGTTTTACAGCACCCGTTTGGCGACGAAGTGCATGTTTATAAGGTAAATAATAAAATGTTCGCGACCTTGGCGATTGGCAAAATAGGGAAAGGAGAACAAGAAGGAGAGTTAGAATACTGGTTAAACCTTAAGTGCGACCCTGAAGAAGCAATTATGTTACGAGATATTTTTCAGTCAATTATTCCCGGTTACCACATGAACAAGCGTCACTGGAATACCATTATTTTAGATGGCACTATTCCTCAAGGAGAGATTGAACGCATGATTGATAATTCGTTTTTATTAGTGGTAAATAATATGCCAAAACAAGAGCAAAGATCTATTTTGATGCAGATGTAAGGCTATTACACTTCGATAATCACGCTATCAAAAAGACAGTAAGAATAAGGTGTAACACCGAATTTTTAGACGCTTATTAACAATAAGCGTCTCGATTGTTAACTTTCCCGACAAATTTATAACGCTAATAACTTGTACCTTAATGTTTATAAAAAGGTTTGTGCCAGCATCCGTAAGCCAGTTAAAAGTAACACCAAAGCAAAGATTTTTTTCAGTTTTAGCGCGTCTAATTTAGCGGCTAATGCTGCGCCGACAGGGGCAAATAATACGGTCAGCGGCACAATACAAATAAAGCCAATTAAGTTAACTAAGCCAAATGTACCAGCAGGGGCATCAGTTGGCGTATTCCCGAGAATTAACATAGTAAGCGCGCCAGGCAGTGAAATAATTAGCCCGATAGCGGCGGCAGTGCCAACAGCCTTATGGGCAGGATAGTTATATAGCGTTAATAGAGGAACCGAGATAGTACCACCACCAATACCAACCATAGCACTGAAAAAGCCAATGCTTGTACCCATCACGGTTTGTCCTGCGTTACCTGGCAATTGTTGAAATAAAGCGGATTTTCCGGTGCGGCACAGCATATTTAACGCCGATAAGCTTGCGATCACGCCAAATAACATTGTTAGCAGACTGCCATTTACACGGGTTACTAGCCAGCTTCCCGCTAAAACACCTATTAAAATAAAGACAGCCCAGCGCTTTAGCAGGCTAAAATCAACATTGCCTTTTTGGTGGTGAGCGCGAATAGAACTAAGTGAGGTTGGTATTATGGTCGCAAGCGATGTTGCTGTTGCCACTAGCATTGCCGATTCTGGTGATACGCCAAAGCTTTGAAATAAAAAAAATAACACTGGCACTATCACAATACCGCCGCCGACGCCTAATAAGCCGGCTAAAATACCAGCAAAAATGCCTGTAGCAACTAATGTCAAAAGGGTGGAGATGTTCGTTGTGATAAATTCAATAAGATTCATTGTTTACTACTTCTATTTTTACATCGACAAAATCTTATTATCGACTTGATGTTTTTAACCCTAGCTTGATAAGACTTATTTTTAAGCCGTCAGCAGCTAGGGTTATTTACTTATCCCGAGTTTTATACTTATTCGTGCTCTAAAATACCAACAATGAAGATGGCTTAAGCTGAAAGCTCTTTTCGGATAATTTCGGCACCGGCACTTAACGCCTTTAACTTACCTCGTGCTACTTGCTGAGATAATGGCGCCATACCACAGTTAGTGCAAGGATAAAGCTTGTCGGCATCTACATAATTAAGTGCTTTGCGTAAGGTGTTTGCAACTTCTTCCGGTGTTTCAATAATATCGCTAGCAACATCTATAGCTCCGACCATGACCTTTTTACCGCGAATAAGCTCAAGTAGTTCGATTGGTACATGAGAATTGTGACACTCTAATGAGATAATATCGATACTCGATTTTTGCAATTTAGGAAAAGCTTCTTCATATTGTCGCCATTCTGAGCCTAACGTTTTTTTCCAATCGGTATTGGCTTTAATGCCATAACCATAACAAATATGTACAGCGGTTTCGCATGTTAACCCTTCAATTGCTCTTTCTAAACAAGCAATGCCCCAAGCATTAACATCATCAAAAAAAACATTAAACGCTGGCTCATCAAATTGAATAATATCAACACCAGCAGCTTCTAATTCTTTGGCTTCTTGATTAAGAATTTTGGCGAACTCCCACGCTAGCTTTTCACGACTTTTGTAATGGTCATCGTAAAGTGTATCTATCATGGTCATAGGTCCTGGCAGGGCCCACTTTATCGGCTGCTCAGTTTGTTGGCGTAAGAACTTAGCATCTTCAACAAAGACAGGCTTTTGTCGACTAACCGGACCAATAACCGTAGGCACACTGGCATCATAACGATCACGAATTTTAACGGTTTTACGTTGGTTAAAATCAACGCCGTTAAGATGTTCAATAAAGGTAGTTACAAAATGTTGGCGAGTTTGCTCGCCGTCACTGACAATATCAATGCCGGCTTGTTGTTGATCTTGCAACGATAAGCGTAAGGCGTCGTGTTTGCCTTGAATTAATTCTTTACCTTGTAATTTCCAAGGAGACCAAAGTGTTTCAGGCTCTGCCAGCCATGCCGGTTTGGGCAAGCTGCCTGCCGTTGAAGTAGGTAATAATGTTTTGTTAGTAAAGGTGTTGTTTATTAATGTTGTCATAATAAGCTTTTCATAATAAATAATGCGGTTTGTTTTTCTACTCGTTTAGCATGGCTAACAAAGCTAGCGGCTAAGCGTAATGGCTACCGTAATTGGCTGACCATTGTTCAAGCACCGTTTGGTATGGTTTGATGAAGTGTTCTTCAGCAAATTTACCTTGCTCATTACCCAATCGGCTGCGTTCTTCTCGGTCATACACAATTTGTGTTAATGAATGATCTGGGTTCTTTAAATTTGGCTGATAGGATTTTCCTGCAGCAGCGTTGGCGTTATAGATCTCTGGTCGATAAATTTTTTGAAAGGTCCCCATTGTGCTAATGGTGCTTATTAGCTCAAGGCTTGTGTAATCATTTAATAAATCGCCAAAGAAATAAAAGGCTAAAGGCGCAACGCTATTCGGGGGCATAAAATAACGCACCTGCAGACCCATTTTTTGGAAATATTGCTCAGTTAACGAAGCTTCATTCGGCTGGTACTCAACGCCCAATACCGGATGTTGATTTTCAGTACGATGATAGGTTTTATTATCTGAAACACTAAGACAAATAACCGGTGTTTTTTTGAAATTTTGCTGATAAGCCTCTGAATTAATAAAACATTTAAAAAGCTTGCCATGTAATTCGCCAAAATTATCAGGAATGCTAAATTTGCTTTGTCCTTTGTTGTAGGCTTGCAGTAAAACACTAAAGTCATAATCTCGTACATATGAAGAAAAGTTATTACCAACGATACCTTCAATCTGCTTGTTGGTTTTATGATCAATAATATTTGTTTTTAATACTTCAATTGATGGAAAAGTTTGACCGCTGCCTGAAATATCAATATCAACGGAAACAATTTCTAGCTTTACTGAATAACGATCTCCTTGGGGGTTATCCCAATGCGCTAAAGCATTAAAGCTGTTGTTGATCATATTTAGCGCGTTGCGTAAGTTTTTCTGGCGATAGTTTCCTCTCGCCAAATTAGCAAAGTTAGTGGTGATCCGAGTGTTGTCTGATGGTTGATAATCTTCATCGAGACAAGTGCTTTTAATGCTAAAGGTAAAATGGTTATTCATGGTGCGCTGGTATCCAATTGTCTGAGATAAAATATTAAAGGTTTAGGGTCTCTTATTAAGAGCTGGTGGTATTTTATACTCGGTAGTGTTATGAATAAAATTGATTTATTTTCATTTAATTATGAATTTTACTCATGTTTTGTTGGCAGGGTAATCGATTAACATAAAAAAAAGTTAACACGGCCTAAATGAGTGAATCGATAAAATGGGATAAATTTGCGTACTTGTTAAGCTTTTTCTTGTCGATAAAAAACAAGCATTGCGTCTATGGCAGTAGGGTGTCTAGAAAGTAGATAGGTGCTTCAATAGCATTATTAATTAAAAGAACTGAACTAAATTGATGCTTAATGTTGGCGCTGAAAATAAGCCAAAACCAACGTCATCGGCTATTTTGGCTCTTTATTTGTCAATAGTTGATTAAGGAGCTAAAAATTTCCTGACCTCATTAAGCGCAGCCACAGAAAAACCCTCATCATAAAAGTATAAAATAACGCCATTTTTATCTAATAGTACTACTCTGGCATTATTTGGATTTTCATTACCTGTGAATGCTTGAACTTCATCGCCGTCGTTATACACAGTAACCACACCTTGCCAAAGTGATTTAGGTATACCGTTTCTCATACCATTATTAATCGTGGTGCTAAACATTCTAGGAAATAAGCCTTGAATAGTGGGGATTTCATAAACATCAACTTGCGTATTTGTCATATCTAAACCTATCAGCCAGCGGTCAATATCAAATTGTGAATTTTGTTTGTAGCCAATTAATAGTAAGGTAAAGTCGCCGGTGAAATCTGAGGGTATTTGCACCTGCTCTTGTTCGAGATTTTCACCGCTTACTGTTGGAAAGCTTTTTCCGGTAACTTGTTGATTCAGATAAGTACTACTGCAACCGGTAGTTAACAAAAGTAAAAAGCTTATGAAGAAAATGCGCATTTTATTTGCCCGTTTATATAAAGATATTTATGACTACGGATTGATTACTCGGTTAGATCATCTTGGTAGCTATTTACGTCGTATTCTTAACAAGCGGTGAATCAAAGCTTTGGATAATACTATGACTTTATTTCAATTTGAGTTAATTTGAATTATATTGATTAATAAAGTTTATTTGTGCTTTTAATAGGCTACAAACTTTAAATTATTCATTAAACATTCTTTTACAATAAGCAATAATACCTATGAAACATATATTAATTCCTTTGTTAATGTCGTTTATTACACTAAGTTGTGCGATAAATGTAACCGATAATGCCAGTTCATCAACAAGCCAAGCGTTAGATACAATCAAACCACCACAAGGGCGTCTAGCGATTGTTATTGATGGTAACTCACCTGATCCTGATGATATTGGTGCAACGCCAGTAATGTTGGCTTTGCTTAAACAAGCCGAGCTTAACGATCGTTTGGTGCATCTTTCACATTCTTGTGATTTAGACCCCTTTCGTAATAAAGGAATTCAAAGAATAGATGCAACCAATGAACTGCGTCGTCAGAAGTTTCTACATGAATTAAGTGGTAAAGGCACTGAACTTTTTGGCCCGTTTAATAATTTACGTGCTTATTATAATTGTCGTACGCATCAAGAAGCGGCAACGCTTGATCTTCGTGATGCTATTAATGCTTCAACAGCAACTGACCCACTCTGGATAATTGAAGCCGGTGAACCTGATTTAATTGGCTATGCACTACAAAGAGCTAACCCTGCAGCACGTAAGCATGTTCATGTGGTCTCACATCATCCAGCCAATGATAATAGTGGTGATTTCTTCAGCTGGCAGCAAATTCTTAATTTTGGTGTCATTGAGCATCAAATTGGCGACCAAAACGTAGGTTTACAAACTCCTATTCATCAATGGGATTGGGCCAAAAACCATAAAGACTCAGGTATTGCTTATATCTGGCAAATGATGGCTTATGCTGAGCAAGATGGTGTTGTGCCTTTCCAAGCGAATAAGTTTGATTGCTCTGATGCTGGTATGGTGTATTGGTGGATCACCGGGGCGAATAATCAAGGAAATAAAAATGCAACGCCTGAAGATATTAAAAAGATATTGTTAATGGCCAGCGCTAACTAAGCTATTTAGTTTAAAAAAACTTAAAGGCTTGCTAATTAACCCTAACTCAGGATAACAACTTGCTTTCTAGCTGCTGTTTTTCCTTATTACGGCGTTAAATTTAATTGCAATACGCCCCCATGGATGGGGAAGGTAGAGCGACGTTTGAACCAAAGCCGAGGCTCGCTATTGACGCTCAAATTTACCTTGTTCTAAGAAAAAACATCGAGCTAGAATAAATGAAATATGAAAAACATATGCGCTTCATATTGTTAGCTAATTTCTTATCCTGTGTTCGGGTTAGTTAATTTTCAGGATTAACGGCAAGCCTTTTTTATTAACTAAATTGTTTGCAGCTAAGTAGGCGTAAAGCACAACTGTTTAGTTTATGGTGCATCAATCACTAAAATTTCACAGTCAGTTAATGCGTGAATTGTAACAACTTTACTTTCGGTTATTTCTGCACCATCACCTTGTTGCATGGTAATATTTTTTTCATTTTCTCTTATTTCAAATGAACCAAAAGATGCCAGCACATAAGCTTGATGTGTGATCGACTGATTAAAAACACTACCTTGTTTGATTTTGCCACCAAAAATTCTCGCATTTTGATAGATAAACAAGCTGTTACCTTTGTCTTCAGAGTAACCAGAAACTAATAATGGTAGTTGCGTTGAGAACTCGGTTGGAAAAGTTTTTGCTTCCCAACGTGGCGCCACATTCAGTTTATTGGTTTCTATCCAAATTTGATAAAGCGTAATAGGCGCTTTGCCACGGTTATGCTCAGAATGAACAATACCGCTGCCAGCACTCATTACTTGTACCTCACCACTTTTAGTGATGCCTTTGTTACCGGTATTATCTTCATGCGTGATCTCTCCTGAACGCACATAAGTAATAATTTCCATATTATTATGAGGATGCGGAGCAAAGCCTGTGCCTGCTTGAATCCAGTCATCATTGATAACACGTAAGGTACCAAACGACATCCTTTCTGGGTTGTAATAATTAGCAAAACTAAAGTGATGGTTGGCTTTTAACCAACCGTGATCGGCTTTACCTAATTGTTGATATGGAATATGTTTCATCATGGTAGCGTTCCTTAAATAATATTGGCAGTTGGCATTGTCAGGCTATCACTTAATTTTATTACTGATGATATTGTCGATACTTAACTTACCACCACCTTGAATCATTAATGCGACACTAATGGCAAATAAAGCTAACGCAAATTCATAACCGTTATTACTCATAAACAAGCCGTTAGCAAAATGAACACTAAAAATAGCCACTAACATGGTTATCGCTAATACTAGGCTAGCAGGGCGAGTTAACAAGCCTATGATTAATAATAAGCCGCCGATAAATTCAGCACTGCCCGCTAATAAGGCCATCAAAAATCCGGGCGCTAAGCCTATCGACTCCATCCATTGGCCGGTACCATCTAAACCGTAGCCACCAAACCAAGCAAATAGTTTTTGTGCGCCATGTGCGCTAAAAATTATGCCGGCAATTACACGTAACGGTAACGTCGCGTAACTTTGTGTTGACTGAAATACTGAGTTAATTGTTAATTTGTTCATCTTAAGTCCTATAAATAGCTGCTTTGTTGAAAGTAAAGTTATGGTAGCTCAACGATATTTCTTTAATAACTGGTGATTATTGTTTGATTTGTTCAAAAAAATTGAACAATATGTTTCTCACTGTTAGTTAACGTATTTGGTGTTAAATGAACTCTCCCATAACTGTAGAAGCTTTAATGGTATTAGATGCTATTGATGAACGAGGAAGCTATGCTGCAGCCGCTGAAAAACTGAATAAGGTACCGTCAGCACTTTCATATATTATGCAAAAATTAGAAGAGCAGCTCGATGTCACTTTGTTCCAGCGACAAGGGCGTCGCTCGGTGTTAACGCCGGCAGGAAAGCATTTATTAGTTGAAGGACGAAATATTCTGCTAGCTATCAACAAATTATCAGAACAAACCCAAATTATCGCCAATGGTTGGGAGCCCAAAATTCGTATAGCCATTGATTCGATCATTGATGGTATGGATGTTTTTCCAATTATTAATCAATTTTTAATTGAGCACCCAAATATTGAAATTGATATTAGTGAAGAAGTATTAAACGGCACATGGGAGGTGTTGATTGATGATCAAGTTGACTTAATTATTGGTGCGTCAGCACCGGTTCCTCCACAAAAGGGCATTGCATCACAACCGATGGCATCAAATGAAATGGCATTTTATGTTAATAAAACGCATCCTTTAATGAGTTGTCAAACACCATTAAGTAATGACGATATTGCTAACTTTGTCACTGTTGTTGTCCACGACAGTGCAAAAACCGCCATTCCTAAATCCATTGGTCTAATTGAAAATAGTCAGCACCTCTATGTCGCCACGTTAGAGCATAAAATTAAAGCGATTATCAGCGGCTTAGGCTGTGGTTTTTTGCCCAAAAAACGCGTGCAAAGTTATGTTCAACAAGGAGTATTAATTGCGCTGGAAACTGAAAAAATTAAGCCACCAGATGAGTTAGTTATTGCTTGGAAGTTAGTCAATCGCGGTAAAGGCCTACAGCGTTTAAGGGAATTGTTAAAGAATGCAAATCTTGCTGGCGTTTTTTGATGAGATGTTCTCGTAACTCACTTTTATACGGAATGGTATTACTTGAAAGATTTAATTTAACGGTAATAGCTTTTGTTAAAGCAAACTGATTTTGGCTTTTTTATGTTGATACATTTTTTGATCGGCTATCGACAGACATTCCGAAGGGGTCTTTCCCTCGTTATTACTCGCAATCCCAAAACTTAGCCCTGCACCTTGCCATGATTTTTTCAGCTGTTCGTTAACATTAAGCATATATTCACGATAGGTTTGTTGTAATTTATTGATATTGTCTGCTTGTTTTACCGAAACAATACAAATAAATTCATCACCACCCACACGAAAAACATGCCCTAATGGCGCTATGGCTTTGGCAATAAGCTTGGCACCATATTTAATTAACTTGTCCCCTTCGTCATGTCCAAATTTATCATTGATGGTTTTTAAACCATCAAAGTCAATGTAGATGACAATATAAGGGGAGGTTAGAGCGGTCAAAGTGTCATCAAGTGCATAACGATTGCCAAGTTTTGTTAATGGGTCAATACGTGACAGATAAAAATGCTGATTATATTCATTTTGTTTTAACTTAAACCACTCAGATAGCGAAAGAACAATACAGATACAATCAACAGATAGCGCTAAAATCACCAATAACTCGGGATAATCCAGTGGGCCAAATTGTTTACTATGTGACGCTATATAATAAATTAACGAAGCACTATAGAGAAGATTACCTGTCAGAAAGTATTTTGCCCTGAAGTCTTTTTCTTTGAGCATGTAAAAACCAACAAACAAGGTTAAATTTATCCAAACAAGTGCTAAGGCATGGGAAAGGTAGAAGGTTAATTCAAATGGTAAAAACAACATCACAGTACCAAGGAATATACAGGCCAAGGAGACTGTGGTTAATACTTTATGTAGCCGGATGAACTTCGTTTTGCATTCAAATAAATCAGCAACGAATTGGCTAGCACAAGCGATAGCAAAAGGAAAAATATACATGCCACTATAACTAAAGTTGAAAGTAGAAAACGTCGAGAAATCTTCGATTAAACCGGCGGCAGCTGCCCAACCTAAACCATGAAGGCCGACATAACCGGCACATGTAATGGCGATACGTTCCCTCGTACGGGTGTAAATTAAAAAGGTCAATAAACTGAGCAATAACATAATACTAATTGCTACGAAAGAGACCGAATTATTTATGCCTTGGTAGTGATAAAAATTAGCTTCATCGTAAATAGCTAAAGACACAGGTGTAGGGAAGTGTTTCGCTGAAATATATAGCCATAATGTTCCATTTTCGTTTGCTTTTAGTGGTAACGGTAGTGCTTGAAAATGAAGTAGATGAGGAGTTTGTGTTGTGGTTAATTGTGAAAAATTTTTTAATTTAATTAGCGCTTCATTTTCCCCTTGCCAATAAGCTTGCCCGATATCGACAAAATTAGCATTTGGTACGAGAAACCATGTTTTTTCATCACTATTTTTTATGGTCAATTTTGCCAGATACAGTCCCGCTTGCCCAACAATGGCTGGCGAGGTATTGGCGGCATTTTGCCAAACCTGTTGTGGGTGATCAAAATTTACCTGGGCTTCTGCAACTTTTCGCCATATATTATTGTCTTCAATAAAGAGCGATGACTGATTCTTGAGGTCTAAATTGGGGCTGGCGAATAATTGCGAAGAAAACGCTATTAAAAAAATAGCAACGAGTAATCTAGGCACTAAAGAATCTATAAGGTTCAAGTAATATACCCTTGATTAGCTGTTTAACTTTAAGATAGAAAATAATGCGTGGTTTTTCCAGCAAGTAGCGCAAACCTTGGCATACGACTAACGTATATTTTGACGTTTAAGTAATCGTATGTCGAGGTTTTAATTTTTGCTAACTTATATTATCTAAAGGTTGAACTCAGTGACTCAAGGGCATGAGATTTTTCATTGACTTTAATACCACTTAAATTAACTTGCTCGGCAATACGTGTATTTTGGCCTGAAATATCATCAATGTTGTGAACATTTTGTGTGATTTCATTAGCGACCACACTTTGTTCTTCTGTTGCGGTAGCAATTTGTGCCGTGAGGTCAGACATATCATTCATCATTTCTATGATGTTATCCATGCTCACTTTAGCTTCAGAAGCATCTTTATTACACGATTCAGCGTCATCTCTACTGGTTAGCATAACATCGCTCCATTTTTTTAGAGTTGCTTGTAATTCAAGAACAGAACCTCTAATTTGCTCGGTTGCTTGTTGTGTTCGCCCTGCGAGTGTTCGTACTTCATCAGCTACAACAGCAAAGCCTCGGCCTTGTTCTCCGGCACGAGCGGCTTCGATTGCGGCATTTAAGGCTAATAAATTGGTTTGATCAGCAATACCTTCTATTTCCGACATGATCGCTGCAATATTATCGGCATCTTTGACCAGTTCCGTTGCGGAGTTAGCCGCTTTTTCAACCTCGCATGACAAATTGCTGATTTTCATCTGACTATTGTTGATCACCTCAATCGCTTGATTGCATTCCGATTGAATATTAACCACTTTATCATGAGCACCGGTTGTGCTGCGGCTAACATCTTCAACTGTTGTGGTCATTTCAGTAATGGCTGTTGCTAATTGTTGTAACTGTGAATTTTCTTCGAATAATCCTTCGAGCGATTGATTCGACGTTTCTTTTAATTGTTCGGCCAGTAGCATTAATTCGCTACCTGAATCATGGCTCCTTCCTAAAATGGTTCGTACTTTTGCCTGCATCATTAAATAGGGATAATTTAACAAAGCGCTGACACCTTTACCGGCAAAAACCAAACGAGATGGGCTGTCGAATTGGCTTTGGATCCGACGAATTTCTTTTGGTAACTTGAGTAATTCATCGTAAAAAAGGATGTAAAATAAGCCACAGACAAGCACCGGAAATAAAGCGGCTAGCGGGCTAATTAAATAAGCAGCAGCAAGTGCTGATAGCGCACTGAAAAGCAGTATTGAAAGTTGTTTTATTTGGCTGTTTAGTTGAAATTCTTTCGGTAATTTACCTTGATTTAGTTCTTGATATAAACGTTCAGCGGCTTGTACTTGTTGGCGTGTTGGTTTACAGCGAACCGATTGATAACCAATAATCTCGTCATTTTCATATAATGGCGTAACATAAGCATCTACCCAATAAAAATCACCATTTTTACAGCGATTTTTAACTAAGCCGCGCCATGAATCACCACGTTTGAGTTTTTGCCATAAATCAGCAAAAGCGGCTTTGGGCATGTCGTTATGACGAACCAAGTTGTGTGGTTGGCCAACTAATTCTTCTTGACTATAACCGGCGATACGGCAAAAGTTTTCATTAGCATAGGTAATAGTGCCAAAAGTGTCGGTAGTAGAAACGAGTTGCTCGTGTTCCGAAAAAGTAATTTCAGATCCTTGATTCAAACTTTTCATAATTGATTAAGTTACCTTATGTTTGTATAACGATTATTAGCTGCTTTTTTAAATAGAACAAGTTTTGGCAGGGTTAATCAAGCATTATCTTAATGTAAATTAAGGGAAAAACAATCAGGGTTAGCGATAACTCTTTGA
Source organism: Thalassotalea agariperforans (assembly GCF_053470345.1). Taxonomy (NCBI): domain Bacteria; kingdom Pseudomonadati; phylum Pseudomonadota; class Gammaproteobacteria; order Alteromonadales; family Colwelliaceae; genus Thalassotalea; species Thalassotalea agariperforans. The sequence continues at coordinate 94,948 of NZ_JBQMWH010000012.1, forward strand.
ATACTCACCAACCTCGCGCTAATATTTGTACTTATAATTATAATAATACGCTTTAGGAGCACAATATGGAAATCACCTCTCGGTCTTATTGGCAAGAAAATCTGCGATTGATTTTTATCTGTTTAGTTATCTGGTTTGTTGTTTCATTTGGTTTTGGGATTTTACTGGTTGAGCCATTAAATGAAATTCGATTAGGTGGTTATAAACTGGGTTTTTGGTTTGCTCAACAAGGCTCTATCTATACTTTTGTTGGTCTAATTTTTTGGTACTCCCATAAAATGAATCAGCTTGATAAAAAGCATCAGGTTGAGGAAGAATAATGGAAGAACTAAGACTTTATACCTATATCGCAGTTTTTGGTTCATTTGCTTTATATTTTGCAATTGCTTGGTGGGCTCGAGCGGCTTCAACTAGCGACTTTTATGTTGCTGGCGGTGGTATTACCCCATTGCAAAATGGTATGGCAATTGGTGCTGATTGGATGAGCGCCGCTTCTTTTATTTCAATGGCGGGGTTAATTGCCTTTTTAGGTTATGGTGGCTCAGTATTTTTAATGGGCTGGACTGGCGGTTATGTTTTATTAGCCATGTTACTCGCTCCTTATATGCGTAAACATGGTAAGTTTACCGTTCCTGAATTTATTGCTGATCGTTATTACTCTAAAGTTGCACGCGTAGTTGCGGTGATCTGCCTCATTATTGCCTCCTTAACTTATATCATTGGTCAAATGAAAGGAGTAGGTGTTGCCTTCTCTCGCTTTTTAGAAGTTGATTATGGTTTAGGATTAGGCATTGGGATGGGAGTTGTTTGGGTGTATGCCGTACTTGGTGGTATGAAAGGCATTACTTACACACAAATTGCTCAATACTGCGTACTTATCTTTGCTTATACCATTCCTGCTGTTTTTATTTCTTTACAACTTACCGGTAATCCAATTCCACAATTAGGCTTAGGCAGTACTTTAGCAGATGGCAGCGGTGTTTATTTGTTGGATAAATTAGACATGGTAGTAACCGATTTAGGTTTTAAAGAATACACCACAGATAACATGGGCGGTAGCTTAAATATGTTCGCTTATACCTTATCGTTGATGATAGGTACGGCGGGATTACCACATGTGATCATGCGATTTTTTACCGTACCTAGTGTTAAAGCCGCTCGTGCTTCAGCCGGTTATGCGTTAGTTTTTATTGCTTTGTTATATACCGTAGCACCTGCTGTTGGCGCAATGGCACGACTTAACCTAATGAATACTATTGAACCGGTTGCGGGCCAATACCTTGAATATGATGACCGACCACAATGGTTTAAAGACTGGGAAAATACCGGTTTATTACAGCATGAAGATAAAAATGGCGATGGTAAAATTCAATATTCAGCGGATGAGCAAAAAAATGAAATGGTTAAGGTTGATCGCGACATTATGGTTTTAGCTAATCCGGCCATTGCCAACTTACCTAATTGGGTTATTGCTTTGGTGGCGGCGGGTGGTTTAGCGGCGGCGTTATCAACCGCGGCGGGTTTATTGTTAGCTATATCGTCGTCAGTTTCTCATGATTTAATGAAAGGGGTGTTAACACCTGACTTGTCTGAGAAAAACGAACTGTTAGCTGGCCGAATAGTGATGACATTAGCCATTTTAGTGTCAGGTTATCTCGGTTTAAATCCGCCTGGTTTTGCCGCGGGTACAGTCGCTTTGGCGTTTGGTTTAGCGGCATCCAGTATTTTTCCTGCCTTAATGATGGGAATTTTTGCTAAAAAAATGAGTGGCTCGGCGGCAATTGCCGGTATGATTTGTGGCATTGGCGTGACTATGCTGTACGTTTTTCAACATAAAGGCATTATGTTTATTCCAGGTACTAGCTTTTTAGGTAATATGGAAGAAAACTGGTTTTTTGGGATTTCGCCTAATGCCTTTGGTGCGGTTGGTGCGATTGTTAACTTTGCGGTGGCATTCATTGTTTGTCGGTTTACTGGGCCAGCACCACTTGAAATTCAAGCATTAGTTGATAACTTCAGAGTGCCTAAAGGCGCTGGTGCAGCTCATAACCATTAACTTTAAGCAGTATTCACCTGAATACACTGATAAGCCTCCAAGTTGGAGGCTTTATTTTATTTGAGAGCAGACATTGAATAAACATAAAAAACTGGCGATTTATATCGCCCCATTTTTACTTATCGCAGGCTATATTCTTGCCGACTATGTTGTTGAACAACAGGCCAATGAAAACCAAGTATTCGCCTTAACGTTACAAGGGCAATGTCAGCTATCTCAAGCTTGTTTGTTAACCTCTAACGAATTACAAATAAATATTTATCAAGCGGGAAGTAGGACGATAGTTAATGCTAATTATGCCCTAACTGATGCGGTATTATTTGAAGTTAATGAGCAGGTGACGGCGTACCAACTAACACCAGAGAATAATGCATTTTATTGGCAAACCGATGTTGCTTTTAATACTAACAAGCAAGAGCAGTTAACAATGCGTTTGATCGCTAAAATTAAGGGAGCGAGTTATATCAGTGAATTTAGCGCGACGATGAATTAAAACCTCAATAAATTTTATGATAATCAAGTTAAGCGCTAAACATTATTTGTGTTCAGCGCTATATGAATGGGTATAGTTATTTATCAGCCATTAAAAATAACCACTGCTCGTTAAAGTCATCACTGGGCTTTCTGGCAAAACCAGAACGAACATATTGTGATATTTTTCCTTCGGCAAATGACACTAACATATTCGCAAGCGCTTGCTCGCTGACATTAAACGCTTTACCTTCACGTAGCTTACGTTCGCGTAATACCTGTTTAAATTGTGATTCAAGTTTTTCAAAAAACTGATTTACCCGTGTTCTTAAGCGTTCATTTTCACCCATTAGGGCATCACCCGATAAAATACGGCACATGCCAGGATTACGTTCTGCAAACACTAACAAAACATGCAGAATATGATGACAGCGCACCAAGGTTTCTTTGTGGTCGGCTAAAATTAAGTTGATCCGCGAAAAAATAGACTCTTCAATAAACTCAATCAATCCTTCAAACATTCGTGCTTTTGACGGAAAATGGCGATAAAGTGCCGCTTCAGAAACGCCAACTTCAGCCGCAAGTTTTGCCGTAGTGATACGTTGTCCAGGGCTAGATTGAAGCATTAAAGCAAGGCATTCGAGGATTTGTTGTTTACGATTTGGTTTTTGATTAACTGGCATCAAAACACTCACAAAATTATTTTTAATTATGGTTTGATTCTACCGTTTTTTTCATTGAACCTTCAACTGTTTATCTACAACTTTTAAATAAATTATTCGATATACTAAGTGGTAAGCAGTATGTGGCTGCTTACTAACGGGCAATGTTAATAAGCAGGTGTTATTTAGAGATTAAGGTTAAGGATAAGTCAGCGTTTTGGGTGTCAATAACTTACGCTGAGGTTACCTATTGTGTTGCTCAATAAAAGCGACTAGTTGTTTTGCTAACTCCGTTTTTGCTGCTAAGGCTAATACGGCTTTATCATGCTTAGTAAATAAGGTTAAGGCATTGTCATCAGAATTAAAACCTTGACCAGCAAGAGCAACATTATTCGCGGCAATCATGTCGAGATTTTTGCGTGTTAATTTGCCTAAAGCATAATGTTCTACATCTTGAGTTTCGGCGGCAAAACCAACCGTAAAAGGTTTGTTTGTTAAAGCGGCAACATCAGCAACTATATCTGGGTTTTTTACTAAGGTCAGATTAAGCTCATCCTGCTCGTCTGTTTTTTTCAACTTATGCTCAGCAATGCTTGCCACACGGTAATCAGCAACGGCGGCACAAGCAATAAATACATTAGCTTGAGGGGCTAAAGTTAATGCTTGCTGATGCATTTCTAAGGCACTGTTTACCTTAATGAGTTGGCAATTTGTCGGCGCTTGAAGGTTTACTGGCCCAGATATTATCGTGACTTGAGCACCGGCTTTTGCTGCTGCTTCGGCAATGGCATAACCCATTTTCCCTGAGCTATGGTTTGAAATATAACGTACCGGATCAATAGCTTCTCGGGTTGGCCCTGCAGTGATCACCCAGTGTTGACCTGTTAGCGTTTGTTTAGTTTGTGGCTGAAAAAAGTCACAAACGTGATCAACCAACTCAGGAATATCCAACATGCGACCTAAGCCTACATCGCCACAAGCTTGTTCACCTGAGCCCGGCCCCCAAATAAGAAAATTACGTGAGGCTAAGGTTTTAATATTGGCCTGGCTTGCCAAGTTGTGCCACATTTGTTGATTCATTGCCGGTGCAATAGCAATCGGTGAGCTGGTTGCTAAACAAATTGTGGTTAATAAATCATCAGCAAGGCCATGACTGAGTTTTGCAATACTATTGGCGGTTGCTGGTGCAATTAAAATTAAATCAGCCCACTTGGCTAATTCAATATGACCCATGGCTAATTCTGCTGCGGGGTCTAACAAGCTATCGGCAACGGGATTAGTTGATACTGCTTGTAAGCTTAAGGTACTAACAAACTCTTTAGCGCTTTGGGTTACAACAACTCTGATATCCGCGCCTTGTTCTTTTAATCGGCGCACAAGTTCAGGGGCTTTGTAGGCAGCAATACCGCCTGATAAGCCTAAAACGATTTTTTTACCCTGTAGAATTTGCATAAGCTGCTAATCTTAAACATGAATCAATAAATATAAGCGGATAGATTACCACTAAAAGAACGTTTAGTTAAGGAGCAAACATGCTAAAGGATTGGCCGTGTGACGAGCGCCCACGGGAGAAATTATTACAACAAGGCTCAGCAAGTTTAAGTGATGCTGAATTATTAGCGATATTTTTACGAACCGGTGTTCGAGGTTGCCATGTGGTAGATCTGGCGAGAAATTTATTATCAACCTTTGGTAGTATTTCAGCTATTTATCAAGCCAGTTTAAGTGAATTTTGCCAAGCCCATGGTTTAGGCACGGCGAAATATGTTCAGTTACAAGCTTGTTTAGAAATGTCGAAGCGTTATTTAAGTGAGCAATTACAACAAGGGCAAGCGCTTACTAGTTCACAATCAACTCGTGATTATTTAATCACGGAATTAAAAGCGGAAACTTCAGAGGTTTTTGCCGTGCTATTTTTAGATAACCAACACCAAGTGTTAACTTTTAAGCGTTTGTTTTATGGCACAATTGATTCTGCAGCAGTGTATCCACGGGTGATCATTGAACAGGTATTAAAATTCAAAGCGGCGGCGGTGATCCTTTGCCACAATCATCCATCAGGAGTAGCAGAACCGAGTATTGCCGATAAACAAATCACCAATAAAATAGCTCAGGCTTTAAGTTTGATTGATGTGCGCTTATTAGATCATTGCATTATTGCTGGTAATTATTGTTACTCGTTTGCTGAACACGGTGAAATTTAAGCTAAGTGTTAACTATTACTTTGAAAACTTAAGTAAGCCAACGAGATGAGATGTTAACCTGATATTAATAAATCAAGTCGTTAACGTTAAATATGATAGTGGGTTATTTGTAATACTTGCATCTAGTTGTTTCTAGCGGTAATTTATAGCAAATAAAAAAGATTATATTAATACAGGGATTGCTTATGTCTGAGAGTAGTATACAAGATAACGAACGTCGTCAATTTTTTAGAATTGATATGGAAGAAGAGCAGATAGATCTTATTTGGCAAGATCAAAACGGCGAAGAATATAGTAAAAAAATTACCTGCTTGGATTTTTCACGAGGCGGTGTTAGAGCTGACTGTGATGATGAAATTCCAGTTAACACCAATGCAATTGTTATTTTTAAAGCGGCTGATCCTAGAAGTCAGCGTTTACATGGCAAAGTGTTACGATGTGTTAAACAAGCTAGCGGTTGTTATCAAATCGCTTTAAAACTTATCGACTAATGTCGATATTTTTATTTGCACTATACTTAAAAAGTTCAGTGCTAGAGAGAAAGTAAAGGACTTTACATTATGATGATTTTAGTGGGCGGAGAGAAAGGTGGTAGCGGCAAAAGTTGTTTAGCTCAAAACTTAGCGGTGTACTTTGCTCGAGATAAAAAAGCGATTGTGTTAATGGTAGATTGTGACCCTCAGAGAACGACCTCTGATTGGATACAGGCTCGTAATAGTGACCCGTCGTTATCAGCTATTAATTGTATTCAACTCTACGGTAAAATCCGTAATGACTTATTGAGTTTAAAGCAGCATTACGATTACGTGATTGTTGATTGTGGTGGCCAAGATAACTTAGCACTACGCGCTGCGATGTCGGTTGCTGAACATGCGATTATTCCATTAAGACCTAAACGTCGAGATCTGAAAACGGTTGAGCATATGGAAGATATGTTAAGTACGTGTAAAATGGTTAATCCTAAATTAATGGCATCATTTGTCATCACTCAATGCCCATCTTTACCTAATCAAGCTGGCCGTATTCTGGAAGCAAAAGACGTTTGTCGCTCATACGGTATTAACGTGTTAGACAACGTGACTTTTAGTCGTAATATTTATGATGATAGTGAAGAACAAGGCTCTTCAGTACTAGAAAATGAACCTGGCGGTAAAGCAGCACAAGAAATCATTGCGATTGCAGAAGAAATTTTAGCTATTAAATCGGATAACTCACATGAGTTTAGCTGATTTAAAAAAGTCGAACTCTAACAACGGTAAAAAGAAAAAATTTACCGTTGATGAGTTTATTGATGATGCTGAAAATTACGCCAAGGGAATGCCTGAAATTGTCACCACGGGTAAAGATAACAAATTAGCCGTACAAAAAGCCGTTGGATTAGCTAAAAAAGCAAAAGCCCAAAAAAAAGCGGCACAAAAAAAATTATTTCGTCATGCAACTTTTACTTTTAATGAACAAACCTTTAAGCAATTAAATGACCTAGCGAAAGAAAGTAAGCTGGCTAAATCGCATATTTTACGGATTTTAATTGCTGAGTTCGCTGAACTAGATGATGATGAAAAATTAAAAGCTTTGTTAGAATCAAAAGTTGAATAGATTTTGCTGGTGTAATCAGCAATTTGATGGCTTAATAGCCGAAAAATCAGTAGTAAATAGCCCCAATAAGTTGTTTTTTCATTCTGTATATTATTGATATTGTTATAAAATATAATGTATTAGTAGATAAAGGAGATAAAGACTAGCAATAGTATTTTAGTTTCTCTATAATATGCCACCTTTTTCAGGATCCCGTGGCGACGGCCTTGGGGCAAGATAGCTCGAGCTGAAATTTTTTATTGGAGTGACTCACATGTCTAGAATTTGCCAAGTAACAGGCAAGAAACCAGTTGTTGGGAACAATCGTTCTCACGCAAGAAACGCGACTCGTCGTCGTTTTTTACCAAACCTTCAATCTCACCGTTTTTGGGTTGAGAGCGAAAATCGTTTCGTTAAATTACGTTTAACTCCGAAAGGAATGCGTATTATCGATAAAAAAGGCATCGATGCAGTATTAACTGACATTCGTGCTCGTGGCGAAAAAATCTAAGGAATCATCATGCGTGATAAAATTCGTTTAGTTTCTAGTGCAGGCACTGGTCATTTTTATACTACAGATAAAAATAAAAAAACCATGCCTGAAAAAATGGAAATCAAAAAGTTTGACCCAAGAATCCGTCAACACGTGATTTATAAAGAAGCTAAAATTAAGTAATCTTTATTTCAAACTTTCAAAAACCCAGCAATTGCTGGGTTTTTTATTGCCTAAAATCCAGTATCATAGCCGTATCTGTTAGGTTTTCATTCTGCTATTCTATTTTTGTCATGGTTTATCTATAGCGAGCACTTTCTTATACGGATTGGTATTATTTATTTTCTGGGGCAAAACAAGTGATCAAACTTTCTCGTAGTGGCTGGAACAATGTCATTATTTTTTCGGTAATGGGGTTTATTTTATTAATTAATTTAACCCAGAAAAACACTTTCATGAATACTACGCCAGAGCATACCGAGCAGTTTTTAATTGCCGAGCATGCGGTAATTTTATCTTTAACGGTGAATCAGCAAACTCATATTGAACGTATCGGTCAAACATGGCGTTCGATGCCTAACGTTATCGAAGGCCAACCGCTTAGTGCGATGATGTCCGCCTGGCATCAAGTGTCAGGCACAGAAATAACAAAACCTGAAGTACTTGATAAAACTAAGGCAATAGTGGTTTCTGTGGTGTTAGCTGGCCAAGATATCGATGAATACTTTATGTTATTACCTAGTGAACAAGAGTTAATAATTTATAAACAAAGCAGTGATCAGTGGCTCAGCGTTGCGGCTCCGATCTTTTCTCAACTTATTCCAAATGAAGTGATGATGTAATGCCTGAATTACCCGAAGTTGAAGTATGCCGTTTAGGTATTAGCCCCCATATTGTTGAGCAAACCGTTGCTGAGGTTATTGTGCGGTTTTGGCAATTACGCTGGCCAATACCTGAAGCGGTCTTAACATTAAAAAACCAAAAAGTGCTATCGGTTGAGCGTCGCTCTAAGTATTTAATTCTTAAATTTAACACGGGCAGTTTACTGATTCATTTAGGTATGTCAGGTACTATTCGAGTTGTTAATAAGGATGTTGAGGTCATAAAACATGACCATTTTGAGCTTGTGTTCACCAATGGCACTATTTTAAGGTTAAATGACCCTCGTCGTTTTGGCGCGGTTTTATGGTTACCGGAGCATGTTGATGAACAAGGTATTCTAACAAAGCTAGGACCCGAGCCATTAACCGATGACTTTGCTCATGATTATTTATTTGAGATGGCTAAGAACCGTAAAACGCCGATAAAAACCTTTATTATGAATAATCCGGTAGTTGTTGGTGTGGGTAACATTTATGCTAATGAAGCCTTGTTTCTAGCGGGAATTCGACCAACTGCTGCTGCTGGTAGTATTAGTAAACGTCGTTTGAATAATTTAACTGATACCATTAAAGCGGTACTAGCTGCAGCGATTACCCAAGGCGGTACAACCTTAAAAGACTTTACTCAAGCTGACGGCAAACCTGGTTATTTTGCTCAGTCGTTGAACGTTTATGGCCGTGGTGGTGAAAACTGTGTGGTTTGTGAAACATCCTTGATTGAAATTCGACAGTCAAATCGTAGTTCTGTTTATTGTCCTAAGTGTCAAAAAAATTAAATGGCGCTTTGGTTCGATATTCTAGTCTTTTCATTTAATTATTCCGTTATATTAATTTAATTTTATAGCAAATATTAATCTAAGCTTTATTATATTAGTATTTGCTAATCTATATACATTAGAATATTCTAATGTATGTCGAGGTGTTTATATGGAAATAGAAAAACTAGCTGAACATGCACAGGCTGCAACTAACTTATTAAAGCAACTTGCTAACGATAAACGGTTAATGATTTGCTGTTGTCTTGGTGCTGAAGAGCTATCTGTAAATGAATTAAATAAAAAAGTACCGTTAAGTCAATCAGCCCTATCACAGCATTTAGCAAAAATGAGAGCGGCTAATTTATTAACAACACGACGAGAGTCGCAAACGATTTATTATCGTTTAGCGGATGACAAAGTGTTGCAACTGATCGCGACATTAAAAGCAATATATTGTCCTGAATAAGGTTTTCAGACAACGTTTTATAATCAATGAATTTAAGAGGTGAGGTTATGGCCGTAACACGAATGTTAGCAAGCGAATTTATGAAGCTACCAACAAAGCAAAAAACGATCATTGATTTAAGAACTGCCGCTGAAGTTGCTAATGAATCAGTTGCTGGCTGTATAGTTTTGCCAATACAAGCGTTGACACCTGAGCGTTGTCAAAGTGCATTAGCTGAACACGGCCATACGAATGAGCCAGTTTATTTGTTATGCCAAAGTGGCGTTCGTGCGGAAATGGCAGTTGATAAATTATCTTCAAAATTAACACATGACTTAGTGATTATTGAAGGTGGTTTAAATCAATTAAAAATGTCGGGTTTAACAACAATTCAAGGTAAAAGTCAGGTGATATCACTTGAAAGGCAAGTACGAATAGCGGCCGGTGCATTAACCGTAACAGGGGTTATTCTTGGTAGCTTAGTGCATCCGTATTTTTACGGTATATCTGCCTTTGTTGGAGCAGGACTAATGTTTGCCGGCATTACTAACTCGTGCGGCATGGCTATGCTACTTGCTAGAATGCCGTGGAATCAATAAGTACTTATTTTTCAGAAAATGCTAGCTTCACAGTAGGATCAACAAACGGACTAATATCACCACCATGTAAAGCCACTTCTTTAACTATGGTTGATGAAATTGACGAATAAGCGGGATCCGGGGTTAAAAACACGCTTTCGAGTTGCGGATTAAGCTGGCGATTAATATTCGCTAATTGATATTCATATTCAAAATCGGCAACGGTGCGTAACCCTCTGACTAATACTGTGGCATTTTGCTCTTTAGCAAAGTCAGCTAATAACCCACTGAAGCCAACAACCGTGACATTCGACAAATGTGCGGTGACATGTGTTAATAGCTCAACACGCTTAGCTAAATTAAAACGTGGCTTTTTACTTGGACTTGCCGCTACCGCAATAACTACGCGCCCAAATAGTTTGCTGGCACGTTCAATGATATCAGTATGTCCGTGAGTTACAGGGTCAAAAGTACCCGGATAAATAGCTGTTACACCCATAATAATTCTTAATTTTTCATAAAGTTATGAACAGTATTGTATGTCGGTCTGGCTTGATTTTCAAAACATCTATTCGCTAAAATAACTAAGGCTTAAAGTATTTACTCGAAAAGGCTTTTCGTTAGCGCTTTTTTGGTAGTATGATAAAGAAAAGTTATCGGTAGTAAGGATAAAATAGATACCATGAAAACACGCGACAAAATAATACACGCAAGTATTGCATTGTTTAATGAGCAGGGTGAAAGGAACGTTACCACTAATCATATTGCTGCCCATTTAGGTATCAGCCCAGGTAACCTTTATTATCATTTTCGTAATAAAGAAGACATCATCTTTTGTATTTACGAAGAATATGCCCGCAAATTATTATTAGACACTTTCCCTACCGTTTCACCTGAAGCTAAGCCGTTAGATACAATTATCTCTTATTTGGATACGGTTTTTCATGTGATGTCTAAGTTTCGGTTTTTCTACGCTAACTTACCGGTTTTGTTAGATAAAAATCCTGATTTACGTGAAAAGTATGTTGAAGTACAAGAAGCTATTGGTGATCGTGTTGCTAAAATGATGTTGTCATTGCGCGATGAAAACATGATCCAATTTGCTGATGATGAACTAGCCGATTTAGTGAGTATTTTACGTTTGGTAAATACGTTCTGGTTAAGCTTTTATCAAACGCAACGGGTAAATCCAGAAATTGATGCCTCGGTCTTTTATGAAGGTGTGTTGAAAATATTAGTCATTATTAAACCTTATACCACTAAAGAAGCATTACCTGAGTTCTTAAAAGCGCGTGAGATGTATCAGCAGCGCTATCAAGAATCCTTAGTGGCCGCATAATACTAAGCTAGATAAGCTAGAAGATTAATAAACCTGAACTCGGGATAACAACTTGCTTTCTAGCTGCTGTTTTTCCTTATTACTGCGTTAAATTTAATTGCAATAGGCTCGCTATTGGCGCTTAAATTTGCCTTGTACTAAGAAAAAACATCAAGCTAGAATATGTGAAATATCATAAAGTATATTTATTTCATATTGTTAGCTAATTTCTTATCCCAAGTTCAGGTTAATAATCTAAAACTAAAGAGACTGGTAACCGTTTAACAGCGTTTGCCAGTTTTTTTCTTGCCAATGAAAAGTACTGAGTTTTGCCTTTTCTTTTCTAAATGAACGTAATAAGCGGTTTAAGTTGTTTTCTTGCCAACGTTTATCTACTTGTCGTTGCTCTCCGCGATCAAAATCAATCAGCCAAGGCTTTTCTTGCTGATCTAATAAAATATTATGACTGTTGAGATCGTGATGATAAATACCATGTTGGTGAAACTTACTGATCATCACTCCAATATTGAACCATATTGTCTCCGTTAAAGCTTGTTGTTGTAAGATGGCAACGAGATCTTGGGCGTTTTCAATACGGCTTGATAATAAATCGGCGTGATAAAACAGCCCTTGTTTGATCACCCGATATGCAATGGGCTGTGGTGCCGGTAAACTGAGCTTTTTGAGGGTTGTTAACAAGGTAAATTCTTGTGCTGCACGAGTATTGTGATAACCGGTAAATAAATAGCTGTCTTTATTGAGTTTACCGATCAAACCACCACGATAATAATGACGCAGCACCCAATGTTGCGCTTGGTATTTTACAAAGTAGGTGGTGCCTCGGCCTTGGGCAGAGCCTTCTATTGCTTGCTGATGTTGCCAATAGTCAGGTGATAACATTTGTGGAGTAAAATCAGCAAGTTGCTCACTATTAAAAACACAATAACAATTGCCTTGCTGAAATACTTTTTCAGCACTTTTTTCTAAACTGGGCTTTACAATTGCAGCTGGGTTCAAGATATTTAGCCTTATTAAAAATTAATTACAAAAATTCGCTACTTAGGTAATGAGTTTATTGTGATGGTCACTTAAGTTGAGGTCAAACTTCAGCTTTAAAAAGCTTGTTTATTCACTTATTCATTAATAAACCTTAACTCGGGATAATAACTTGCTTTCTAGCAGCTGTTTTTCCTTATTACAGCGTTAAATTTAATTGCAATACGCCCCCATGGATGGGGAAGGTAGAGCGACGTTTGAACCAAAGCCGAGGCTCGCTATTGGCGCTTAAATTTGCCTTGTACTAAGAAAAAACATCAAGCTAGAATATGTGAAATATCATAAAGTATATTTATTTCATATTGTTAGCTAATTTCTTATCCCGAGTTCAGGTTAATAAAGCAATTTCTAGCAAGGTTTTATCAACCGCGCCTTGATTAAGTTTTACCACCTGATGTGCTTGCTCACCATAACGTGCCGCTAAGCTGCTGTTATTTAGTAGCTTGGTAACCGCATCACTTAATGCTGCACTGATGTTTTGGCTTTCAGGCAATTGAATTAACGCCTGATGGTTTAACATTTGTTGCATTATATCAGTAAAATTTGCCATGTTAGGGCCAACAATAATGGGTTTTTTAAACCAAGCCGGCTCTAGCGGATTATGGCCGCCAATGGCACTAAAGCTGCCACCAATGGTAACAATATCGGCTAGGCCATACAGCGCCATTAATTCACCTAAGCTATCTAAAACCCATACTTGGCAATTGTCGTTTACAGCTTGCAGGCTGCTACGTGTTTGGGTAATAAAGCCTTGGGCTTGAGCAAGCTCGGTGACGTTATTAAAACGCTCAGGATGACGTGGAACAAGTACCAGCAATAAGTCAGGATATTGTTGCTTTAAGCGAGCGTAAGCATCTAATGCAAGCTGTTCATCACCTTGATGGGTGCTAGCGAAAACCCAATAGGTTTTATTTTTTGCTAACAAGTTATTCAATTCCGTTTGCTTATTTTGCACTTCATTTGACACCAACATATCGTATTTTAAATTACCGGAAACTCGACATTGCTCAACTTGTGCACCAATGGCTAATAAGTTGTTTTGGTTGTCGGTACTTTGGCTCAAAATAGCGTTGAACTTTTGTAAACATGGCGCGAATAACCAAGTGAGTTTTTTATAACTTTTGATGGAACGATTTGAAATCCGGCCATTGATCAGCAGTAACTTTATATTACGTTTATTGGCTTGGGCAACAAGGTTAGGCCAAAGCTCTGTTTCCATAAAAATCATTAGGCTTGGTTGTAGCTTTTGTAAGAACAGTTCTGTTGCAAATAAAATATCTAAAGGGAGGTAACAATGTTGCACCCGATCACCAAATAATTTTATCACTTGTTCAGAACCGGTTGGAGTAAAGGTGGTAAAAGTTACTGGTATATTAGGGTAGGCGAGTAATAATTTTTCTACTAAGTTTTTTAAGGCTAATACTTCACCGACACTAGCAGCATGAATAACAATACCTTGTTGTTGAAACGACTGATTTAACCAACCAAAGCGTTCATTTAAGCGTTGGCGATAGGCAGGGTTTGAACGCGATCTCAATAGCAGAAAAAGTAAAATTAGCGGTGTTAACAGTAATAAAAACAAACGGTAACACAATAATGTTAAAAAGTTTTTCACAAGTATAATAACCGGCAGCAAGTAAAATTAATCGATAATGCCTTGATTATATCAAGAGTTAAAAGGAAGTGTCGGGCTTTGTTGTTTCGAAAGTCGTGACGGTTAGCAGGAATTGTTGTTTTAGCGTGGTATATTATCCTCAAATCTTGTTAAATTTTATTGGTTATGCGCACTTTTATTTTATTGTTTATTTTGTTTTTATCACTTTTTTCTGCCATGGAAAGCTCGGCAAAAGCACAGTTTTCTCTCGTTACTCCTGCTGAATTCGAGCAATTGAAAGCACTTAATTTGACAGCAATTAATTATGCTCATTTATGTGATGTCGCCGATAAAATGCTGGCTTATCTTGATCGCTACCCTGATGATACGTTTGCCGTACATGGCGGCGAAAATTTATTACCCTTTAGTAATAATGCGCGGATAAAAGCAACCTTGTCGTTTGTTTGTGCAACTTATCAGCAAGATCAACAACAAAAATCAATTAACGGTAATATAAACCGTTTAGCCAATATAAACTTTTTAACTGAGCATTTTGATATTTATCGTTGGTTACCCGATCAAGCCACGGCGCAGGCGATAGCTAAAAAAAGTACCAACCAGCGTAAAGCTCAAATGTTAATGGCTATCCCTGAGCAAAAAATATTTTTAACTAAATATTACACGAAATTATTAACCGGCAGCCCAATAAAAACAGAACAGTATAATCAAGCGTTGTATAGTTTACCGTTTGATGAACAAGACTTAACACTTGAACAAGCTGAGCAAAAAAAAGCTGATTTAACCCGCTATCAATTCACGCGACAACAAGTTATTTCTGGGGTTTTATCGGCTAAAAAATTAGCACAGCCACTGGTATGGATCACCGAAGAAGCGTTACATGATGTATTATTGCAGGGAACAGGCGTATTAAATGTTAATGGTAATATCCGCTATTTTAATGTTCATCGTAATAATGGTATTGCATATGACTATGCCATAGGTAAAAGTGCCCAAGCGCGTTATTGGTACTTTGCTGAAGTACCAAGCATTATGGGATATGGTAAAGATCTTGCCAGTAAAATTGCGCTTAAACCACAAGTGAGCTTTGCTGGTAATGTTAAACAATTAGGCTTAGGTCAGTTATTCCTCGTAAGTGGTAGTGATAATAGCACAAAACAAGCTGCTGACTTTGTTCGTTTAGGGGTGTTAGCGGATCAAGGTGGTGCCTTTGATGATAATTTATTTCAACTGGATTTATTAGCAGGCAGTTACCAAGGCTGGGCTGATTATCATCAAGCCAATAAAAACTTACCCGATTATACCAATGCCTGGTTGTTATTGAAAAAACGCCAATAACGGCGTTTTTATTAACTAACCTGAACTCGGGATAAGAAATTGGCTAACTATATGAAATATATATATTTTGATGTTTTCTCTATTCTAGCTTGATGTTTTTTCTTAGTACAAGGCAAATTTAAGCGCCAATAGCGAGCCTCGGCTTTGGTTCAAACGTCGCTCTACCTTCCCCATCCATGGGGGCGTATTGCAATTAAATT
>NZ_JBQMWH010000013.1:0-91313 GCF_053470345.1 Thalassotalea agariperforans
ACTCAGCTATTTCAAATTACCTCCAAGGCGAGAAGAAAGGAAGTATCGCAGGTGGATTAAACCAAAACAATCGAAGTACCCAAGTAACAAAAATAAAAATGCCAGTCAGCTTAACTGACTGGCATTAGCTACAGGTAGGGTGTTGAATGTTAAAAGTGATTATTTATAACTCAGTAAGTTGAAAGGCAAAACCTTAATTTTTGCGATCATAAAATTACCACTAGTGATATCTTCTAAAGATAGTCTTTGCATATCCTAGTTAAATTAGCTAATTGGGTCTAAACGATTGAAATATAATCCTTATAAATGACTAATAAATCGATTTTATAGCAAATAAAACAGGCTTTGACTGAAGCACTTAGTAATCAGTATAGGGCTGACCTTCACCTACAAATTTACGCTACAAATAAAAGCACTATTTTTGTAAGCCAATTTAAATAGCCAAAATTAATTTTTGGATATGTTCGTTGAGTGCTGTTTTTAACTCATCAGGTGACTTAATAACAAACTTAAATGGCAACCTGGCTAACCATAAAATAAACCACTGAAAGTCATCTGTGCTAGTGGTGAGTAATACACCATCGCCATCTTGTACAAATAGGTCTTCTAAATCTTCTATGTTAGAGGTAGCTGTACTCATATAGGCCATGACTGAATTAAAATCGGCATGGAACAATACGCTTACAGCATAGCGCCGCTGCGCTTTATAAAGGCTTTGTTGTAGGTGCCGAGCCGCATCAAAATCATTCGGTGGTTCGAAATGTTCATCTGTACAAGTAATATCTGATAGCCTGTCTAACCTAAAAGAGCGAAGATCTTCGCGCAAATGACAAAAGCCTCCTACGTACCATTTCCCTGCCCTAAACACTAACCCGTATGGATCAAATCTACGTGGCATAGTTTCACCTTGGGGAGATTGGTAAACCATATTAATACCCAAACGAGATTGAACGGCGTGAGTTAATGTAACAAGGTGTTGATGCCCAGATGATTGCTGTGAAGGAATTAACTGAACACTGTTATTAATTGTTTGGATCTGGTTTTTTAGATGATCAGGAATAACCCGCTGCAGTTTTGCCTGTACGCTTTCTACGGCCACATTATCATCTAAAAAATTTTGTTCACGTACCGCTAAAAGCGCCAGCATTATCACTTGCACTTCAGCCTCGGTGAACATGAGTGGTGGCAATTTAAAGCCAGGTATTAAACGGTAGCCGCCATAACGCCCTTGCTCTGTCATAATGGGAATTCCCATATCTTCTAACACTGAGATATAACGTCTGACTGTACGTCGGTCGACACCTAAACGTTCGGCAATATCAGCACCAGAAAGCAGACCTTTAGCCTGAAGTAACTCTAATAGGGTTAATACTCGAGTGGTCGGCCTGATCATTATCTTACCTTTTATGAAAAAAATTTATGATGACTTATTAATAGGGCGAGTTCTATCCTATTTAAGAAATAAGATAGCGTTATTGCAATAGTTAGCAAGTACATATCACAACTTATAGTAGTGATTACATTAGAAATTAAGGAGAAGTTTTATGAGTGCTATGATGTTTTATACTAACCCACAATCTCGAGGCCGTGTGGTTCGTTGGATGTTAGAAGAAGTTGGCCAGCCTTATGATGAAAAAGTCATGACCTTCGGGGCTGATATCAAATCACCCAGTTATTTAAACATTAACCCTATGGGTAAAGTGCCAGCTTTAGTTCACAATAATACTGTAGTAACTGAAGTGGTTGCCATTTGCAGTTATCTTGCGGAGCAATTTCCTGAGGCGGGCCTTGCGCCAGCAATTACTAGCCCTGAACGAGCTAGTTACCATCGTTGGCTGTTTTTTGTCGCTGGCCCTTTAGAGATGGCCTTAACAATTAAGGCCAATAATTGGCAAATAACCCCAAAAAGCGCGGTCTCTATTGGCTGCGGTCAAGTTCAAGACACACTGAATGTTGTGGAACAAACACTTACTCAACAACCTTATTTATGTGGTGAACAATTCACGACGGCTGATCTTGTGATGGCAAGTTATATTGGCTTTCATACTATGCTGAATATCCTTGAGCCAAACCCTGTGTTTAGCCAATACGTAGAACGTTGTCAAAGCCGTGAAGCAGCTAAACGCGCTGAAGCTTTAGATAATGCCTTGCTTGAAAATAACTAATAAAGGAGATAATTGTGAAAACGCAATATTACACAGCAACTAGTCTTGACGGCTTTTTAGCAACAGAAGACGACTCTCTTGATTGGCTGTTTCCTTTAGGTGACATAAATCAGTCAAGCTACCCAGAATTTATTATAAAAGTGGGTGCAGTAGCAATGGGCTCAGCCACATATGAATGGATGGTAAAGCATGCTGAGCAAGTGGCTCAAGAAACAGGCTCTCCTTGGCCTTATGCTCAACCCACTTGGGTATTCACCAGCCGCAAGCTTCCTATCATTGAAAATGCAGATATTCAGTTTGTAAACACTGACGTAAAACAAATTCACAAGGACATGCAAATAGCCGCTAAAGGAAACAATATTTGGATCTTGGGTGGTGGTGATCTTGCGGGACAATTTTTCGATGCGGGTTTATTAGATGAAATAATTGTTCAAGTAGGCTCTGCAACCCTTGGTTCCGGTAAGCCACTTTTTCCGCGCCGAGTTTTAAGCCCTAGATTAGAACTGCAATCTTGCCAAAAAATGGGCATTGGTATGGTTGAGTTACGCTATAAAGTAAATAAAAGTTAACAAGGCGCACTTGTCATTAATGTTAAAGTTACAGGCAAACTATATTGAGCGATTGGTATAAAAAGGGTAAATTTTTTAGTTTCTGATATGCGCGAATAAACTTGAGAAATATTTATGACAATAACAGATAACAAATCAACATTTTCAAGCAAATTGCTTAAACCAATTGATGATAATAATGGCTTGGCGTTTGTGTTTTTGCCCCATGACGTTAGTGATAAATTACCACGACGAGGTAGAACATCAGTTGATGTTACTTTAAACGATATTAATTTCTGCGTTCAACTCGAACCCGATGGTCAAAAAAGTCACTGGTTAAGAATCGACAAAAACATTCTGGATTTAGCAAAATTAACCTATGGTGATATTGGTCAGTTTGAAATTAGTGCAGTAGCACAAGAGCCAGAACCCATTTTGCCGGCTGACTTTGACGAAGCGCTAAAGTTATCAGCCACGGCGCAAGACACTTGGTTAAAAACCACTACGCTAGCTCGAGTAGATTGGATACATTGGATAACCACTGCTAAACAAGCTAAAACGCGCAGTAAAAGAATTCAGGATGCGATAGATATGCTCGATTCTGGCAAAAAACGAGTGTGCTGTTTTGACCCTTCAGGGTTTTACAGTAAAGCATTATCGGCTCCGTCACCTGACGAAAATATCTAAGAACACCAAATAAAAATACATTTGCTACCATAATCACAAAAAATTATGAGGGCTTTGATGTTGATTCAAAGTTGAATCGAGGAGGTTTATTGCGACTTACATATGGAAGTAGAAAATAAAATATTTTGAAATGTCGAATTAAGGTTTTCTGATCGACTACTCATGTGAAGTATCTGCCTCACTTGAGTAATAGAATACTCAATCAATTTTATACCAGTTGAAGCTCCCTGCGGGACAATGAAATAAGGTTAAATAATGCAAGGACAAAATCTAACAAGTGGCCATATTCCAAAGCAGTTATGGTCTTTGGCGTGGCCTATGATGCTCTCAATGTTTTTTCATTCACTCTACAATTTAGTGGATGCATTTTGGGTGGCAAAAATTTCGGCTTCTGCCATTGCTGCTGTGTCTATTGCACAAATTATTTTGTTTATTACGATCAGTTTAGCCATGGGGATTTCAGTGGGTACTTCGGTATTGGTTGGTCAGAATATTGGTGCCAAAAAAATAGCCCTTGCTGAACGGGTGTTGGGACAAGGTTTTCTGTTAACTATTATTGCCGCGCTACTTTTCACTTTAGTTACGCTTAGTTTTAGCGAGCAGTTGCTTGTTATTTCAGGCGCTGTTGGCGATATATTACCGTTAGCTACGCCTTATTTTATCGTGATCATTGCAGGTTCAATACTGACATTTTTGATGATGATGATTTCGATTTCTTATAATGCTCAGGGTGATAATTTTACTATGACTAAACTCTTCGCCCTTTCTACCGTGATCAATATGCTACTTGATCCCATTTTTATTTTTGGTTATGCCGGTTTTCCTGCACTGGGTATTGCAGGTGCGGCCTATGCTACCTTGATATCGCAAGCCGTTTTTATCGTGTTAGCCTTAAGGTTGCTAATGAAGCCCTCTATGATGGTGCCCCTACATTTAAAGTATTTACGGTTAAATTGGCTATCAGTAAAAAAAGTGATCGATATTGGATTGCCCGCTTCACTTAACCAAGTACTTAATCCACTCGGTTTTTCAGCGCTAATGTTTATTGTCTCGGCAACCTTTTTAGAAGCCGGTGCTGCGGCATTTTCTATCGGTTTTAGAATAGAATTTTTTGCCTTTATTCCTGCAATTGGCTTTGGGTTTGCGGCAATGTCTATGATTGGTCAAAACATAGGTGCTGGTAATCACGATAGAGTTAGCGCGGTTTTAAATATATCTGTCCGTTATGGCTCAGGCTCTGCGTTAATCTTTAGTTTGCTGGTTTTTATTTTTGCCCCTTATATTGTGGCTATCTTTACCACGGATCCTCTGGTGTCTGAATATGCCTTACAATATTTTCGTATCGTGCCTTTGGGGTATATCTTTTTTGCCGTTGCTTTTATTGAAGCCAGTATTTTTCAAGGAATAGGAAGATCATGGCCAGGCTTTTGGATCACTTTGGCAAGAATTGGTATTTCACTGGTGATTAGTTTTATTACCATTAACTTATTGTCATTAGAGCTGTGGACCGTTTGGCTATCTATTGTAATCGGTAGCGTGATTGCCTCGTTATTTGGTTTATTATGGCTTAAACGTGCATTGGCATCAGCCCAACAACAAGAAACAGCAAATGAAAGTTTGCAAGTAGAGGAAGTTATACCTTAATGGGTATAGGTCATGGCCATGCAAATGCATTAGTGGCTCATTTTCGAAAGCAATAACTCGGTATATTCGCTTTAGCCTAATTTATTAGAATTAACCTAACTAAAAGACATTTCAATGCCAAAAGCTGAGCCGCATAATCAACATTTAGCTCAACTCTATCAAGAGCAATCAGCAAAAGTATTAGCGACTTTGGTGCGCTTATTAGGTGATTTCGACCTTGCTGAAGAAGCGATGCATGAAGCATTTTCTGTGGCATTACAGGCATGGAAAGAAAATGGCATTCCGGCAAACCCGACCGCTTGGTTGATTTCTACAGGACGCTTTAAAGCCATTGACAGTTTACGTAGAAAAAAACGCCTTGCTGAGTTAGAGCCAGACATTCAACAGTTAATTACCGATCTTGAAGAGCATAATAAACAAGTCAATCAACAAGAAATTGAAGATGATCAACTGCGCATGATTTTCACTTGTTGCCACCCTGCGATTGATATTCAAGTGCAAATCCCACTCACCTTGCGAGAAGTTTGTGGATTAACCACGGAAGAAATTGCCAGCGCCTACCTGGTTACGCCGGCGACTATGGCACAGCGAATTGTACGTGGCAAAAATAAAATAAAACGCACAAACATCCCTTTTGTGATCCCACAAGCCGCTGATTTACCCGATAGAATTGATGCTGTGTTAACCGTTATCTATTTAATTTTCAATGAAGGGTATGCCGCTTCAAGTGGTCATTTACTGTGCAAAGTCAATTTATCGAATGAAGCCATCAGGCTTTGCCGTCTTGTTTTATCATTGCTGCCCGACTCAGAAGTGATGGGCTTGTTGGCGTTGATGTTATTACATGAATCAAGACGCGAAGCTCGAGTCGATACACAGGGAAACATTGTACTACTTGCAGAACAAAATCGAGCTTTATGGCGACCAGACTTAATCGCCGAAGGTATAGCACTGGTGCAACAAGCGCTTGCCACCCAAAATATTGGCACTTATACAATACAAGCCGCTATTGCCTCAATACACGCACAATCAACCACCTCTACCGACTGGCAACAAATCATTGAACTTTACGACCTGCTAATGAAGGTAGATCCTTCTCCTGTTGTCGAACTTAACCGCGCAGTTGCCGTTGCCATGCACAGCGGTCCGCAAGCCGGTTTAAAGATTATCGAAGAGATATCAGCACATGGAGAGTTAGATAATTATCATAAATTATACTCTACGCAAGGTGAGCTTTTAGCACGTATTGGTGAGCTACCTGCAGCAATCAAGGCATTTGAAATGGCCTTATCCATAGTCAAGCAAGCCCCTGAAAAACGTTACTTGCAACAAAAACTGACCCAACTAAAAAAGCAATAAACGACAAAATTTAATTGTTTTAAAATATTTTCTGCTTTTGTCGATTTCACTGACCCTCATTCGATTACTTAATACCAAGCACAATAACGTAAAGCTAAAGTTAAGCCGATTAAGGAGTATTTATGAAATTTGTTTGCCTTGGATATTTTGATGAAGTGAAATGGAATGCATTACCTGAGTCAGAGCAGACTAAACTAATGGAAGAGTGTTTTGCCTACGATGATGAATTACGTCGAGGTAAACATTTTTTAGGGGGAGAAGCCTTAGGTTCAGCCGCTAACGCTGTAACATTAAGAATTAAAAGTGGTGATGTTGATGTGATGGATGGGCCTTTTACAGAAACCAAAGAGGTATTGGGTGGTATTTTGTTTCTTGAGGCTAAGGATCTTAATCATGCCATTAGCTTAATGGCAAAACACCCGGGCGTTAAAATGGGGCCGTTTGAAATTCGTTGTGCAGATGAAACCATTAATCAACAAATCATCGCACGCAACAACAAGTTCAATAATTAGTTTATAAGGAAAATATTATGAAAGTCATGGTAATGATTAAAGCAACAAACAGTTCTGAACAAGGCGAACTACCCAGTGCTGAATTATTGACTGCTATGGGTAACTATAACCAAGAGCTGGTAAATGCAGGCATTGTGGAATCGGGAGATGGCCTAAAACCAAGTAGTGAAGGTTTTAGAGTACGTTTTAGTGGCGAAAAACGAGACCTTACCCAAGGCCCCTTTACCGAAACCAACGAGCTTATTGCCGGTTATTGGATATGGAATGTCAGTTCAATGGAAGAAGCACTAGCCTGGGTGAAAAAGTGTCCTAACCCAATGACGACAGATTCTGAAATTGAAGTACGGCCATTCTACACCATGGACGATTTTGCAGAAGTGAGTAGTAGTGAAGAAGTTTTAGCACAAGAAGAAAAAATGAGACAACAGCTAGCTTCATCAAAAACTCAGGTTAATAACTATTTATTTTTCTCTGGAAATTGTGAAAAAGCGCTGAATTTTTATCAACAAGCGCTAGGGGTTGACATTCATTTTTTAATGCGCTTTAGTGAAAGCCCAGAACCTTTACCAGATGATTTATCGGGCGCTGAGTATAAAAATAAAATCATGCATGGAGAATTCTCTATCGGTAAAACTAAATTTTTAGCCTCTGATGGTTGTGGTGATGGTACGCAAATGAGCGGTTTTAGTTTAGCCTTAACTCTAGAAACCGCTGAGGAAGCCAATGCAATTTTTGCTGCTTTAGCTAAAGAAGGTAAAGTAAACATGCCCTTAGCAGAAACATTTTGGTCACCACTCTACGGCCAAGTGACCGACAAATTTGGTGTTGATTGGATGGTCATGTTGCCTGGAAATGAAGCTTAATTAAGGAATTATTATGCAATATATGCTGTTAATTTATAGTGATGAAAATTGCTGGACCGAAGAAGAAAGAGAAGCTTGCTATAAAAAATCAATGGCAATCAGTGAAGCATTAACGGCACAGGGAAAGTTGATTTCTTCTGCCCCATTACACCCCATTACTAGCGCCACCAGTTTACGGGTGAGAAATGGTAAGCAACAAATCACAGATGGCCCCTTTGCCGAAACCACAGAGCAATTAGGTGGTTACTATATTGTTGATGTGGATAATTTAGACCAAGCCCTTGAGATAGCAGCAAGTTTACCACCTGCTAAAAAAGGCACGGTAGAAGTAAGACCCATTATGCAGTTGAATTAAGCTTGAGCATAAAACTAAGCCGACATAATTGTCGGCTTTCACTTTCCTATAACAGGAGCAAACTATATTGTTATGAGTGATACTTTATTGTTAACCCGACAACAAATATAAATTCAAAGATTAGAGTTATTCAACCGTAACTGATTTAGCTAAGTTACGCGGTTGGTCAACATCAGTACCTTTAATAATTGCAACATAGTATGAAAGTAGCTGTAACGGTAAGGTGTAAACAATTGGCGCGATAATGTCGTCGCAGTGTGGTACGTTGATCACTTTCATGGTTTCGTCACTTTCAAAGTGAGCATCGACATCAGCAAATACATACATTAAACCACCACGAGCTCTTACTTCTTCAACATTCGATTTAAGTTTTTCGATAAGGTCATTCTTAGGTGCCACCACAATTACCGGCATTTCAGCGTCAATAAGCGCTAATGGGCCATGTTTAAGTTCACCTGCGGCATAAGCTTCTGCATGAATGTATGAAATTTCTTTAAGCTTTAACGCCCCTTCCATGGCAATTGGGTATTGATCACCACGGCCTAAGAATAACGAATGATGTTTGTCGGCAAAATCTTCGGCTAAGTCTTCAATTGAACCGGCTAACGCTAATACTTCCTCTAACTTATTAGGTAAGGTCATTAACGATTTAATAATACCGCTTTCAACTTCTGAGCTAATGCCGTGCTGCTCGCCAATCGCTAACGTTAACATTAACAAGCCAACTAATTGGGTAGTAAAGGCTTTAGTTGATGCCACACCAATTTCAGCCCCTGCTTTGGTCATAAAGGCAAGGTCTGACTCACGTACTAATGATGAACCCGGTACGTTACAAATGGCTAAACTAGCGCTATAACCTAGCTCTTTTGCTAAACGTAAAGCTGCTAAGGTATCGGCCGTTTCACCTGATTGAGAAATAGTAACGATTAAGGCATTTTTTGGCACATGCGATTTACGATATCTAAACTCGCTGGCAATTTCGATATTACATGAAACCCCAGATAAAGCTTCTAACCAATAACGCGCTACCATGCCTGAGTGATAACTAGTACCACAAGCAATAATTTGCACGTGTTCAATGTTTTTGAAGATCTCTTGTGCACCGTTACCAAAGCTGTCGATGTTTAATTTGTTATTAACAATACGGCCTTCAAGCGTGTTACGAATTGCAGTTGGCTGCTCGTAGGTTTCTTTTAACATAAAGTGACGGAATTCACCTTTGTCGCCAGCATCATGGCTGACTTCAGATTCTTTTGCTTCACGTACCACAGGGTTACCGTTAGCATCAAAAATATTGACTTGATGACGAGTAACTTCAGCAACATCACCTTCTTCTAAGAAAGAAAATTTACGAGTTACCGGTAATAAGGCCATTAAGTCTGACGCGATAAAGTTTTCACCTAAGCCATAACCAATCACTAATGGGCTACCTGAGCGGGCAACGATCATTTTTTCAGGGGTGTTTTTATCGGTAATAACTGTACCGTAGGCACCTTCTAACTGCTTAACCGTGGTTTGTACTGCCGCTAATAAACTGTCGTGCGATTTCATTTCGTGATGCACTAAATGGGCAATAACTTCGGTGTCGGTTTCTGAGGTGAAAACATAGCCTAAACCTTGTAGTTTAGTGCGTAGTTCGTCGTGGTTTTCAATAATACCGTTATGAACTATCGCGATATTGTCACTTGATACATGTGGGTGAGCATTAATTTCACTTGGTGCACCATGGGTTGCCCAACGAGTATGGGCAATACCTGTTCCACCAGCCAATGGATTAGCGGCAACAGCATCAGCTAATTCTTGTACTTTACCTAAACGACGAACACGCTGTAATTGTTTATCTGAATTGATAATAGCCACGCCAGCTGAGTCATAACCACGGTATTCTAAGCGCTTTAAACCTTCTACTAAAATATCGACTACGTCACGTTGTGCTACTGCACCTACAATGCCACACATATTATTGTCCTTTAATTAGTTTGAGCTGGGCGCACATATCACATTAACGCCCTTTGCTATTAATTGTTGTTTTACCGAATCAGGCAAGCCGTCATCAGTAATTAGGGTATTTATTTGTTGCCAAGTTAATTCAACATTAGGAATTTTTCGGCCTATTTTTTCAGACTCAACCAAGACAATAACTTCGCGCGTAACTTCTGCCATGACACGACTTAAGCCGATAAGTTCGTTGAAGGTAGTTGTGCCACGGTCAATATCGATGCCGTCGGCACCAATAAAAAGCTGGTCAAAATCATAACTGCGTAATACTTGCTCTGCAACTTGTCCTTGAAAAGACTCAGAGGTTGGATCCCAAGTGCCACCGGTCATCAATATGGTTGGTTCGTTTTCTAAGGCATTTAACTGATTAGCAATGTGTAATGAATTAGTCATCACTACTAAGCCGGGTTTGTTTTCTACATGCGGCACAATCGCTGATGTTGTTCTGCCACTATCAATAATAATGCGATAGTGATCTTTAATATGCGATGCCGCTAATAACGCAATTGCTTTTTTACGTTTTGATAAACTGGCTGATTTGGTTTCAGTAATTTCTTGCGGTAATGGAATAGCACCACCGTAACGCCTTAATAACAAGCCGCTTTTTTCTAGCGCTGCTAAGTCTTTTCTTATGGTTACTTCTGATGTTTCAAAACGCTTTGCAAGTTGGTCAACACTCACTTCACCTTGCTCATTCAGCTCAGTAATAATGATATGACGGCGTTGTTGGGTATTACGTTTTGACAAAATTGTTTAGACCTTAAGTTTCGAATCGAAAGTAATTTATAGAAAAACATAACAAAAGTAAACTAAAACGAAATTTATTATCAAATTTAACGTATAAAAAAAGAGCAAACTCAGTTGCTCTTTTGTTGACGAAATCATCATTTTTACTTAATTAACGGGTAAAAACGTATTTAGGAACTTATCCATTGCTCCGAAGGTTTGAAGTCTATGCTCGTTATTACTGAGGTAATGATCAGCCTTTTCAATTTCTAAATATTCTACTTGTTTATCTTCGTCTTCAAGTTCATCAAACATATCTTCACTTTGTTCAACACGTACTACGCGGTCTTTTGTACCATGAATCAATAATACCGGCGCTTTAATTTTATCGGCATGCTTTTGTGGTGAAACGTCCCACAATTTAGAAAAATCATCTCCAATTTGTTTTTTCACAATATCATAATTGGTATAAGAGCGATGAGCTTTAACTAAAGCTTCCACATCAGTAACGCCAGCAAAACTAACCACACATTGATACAACTCAGGAGTTTTTATCGCGCCCATTAACGCAGCATAACCACCATAACTAGCGCCAATAATACAAATTTTATCTTTATTGGCTATACCTTCTTTAATTAACCAACGCGTACCATCTTCAACATCGTCTTGCATCGCTTGTCCCCAAGCTGCTAAGCCTTGCTGCATAAAATTAAAACCATAACCAGATGAACCACGAAAATTCATTTGTAATACCGCATAACCTTTATTGGCAAAAAATTGAGTCCAATAATCAAAGCCACCATCGTCGTAACTAATTGGCCCACCATGCGGGAAAATAATGGTTGGTAAGTTTTCTTTTTTATTACCTTGCGGGTACGTTAAAAATCCCTCAATTTTTAAGCCATCTCTGGCTAAATACGATATTTTTTCTTTTTTGGCGAGTAATTCTGGTGCTAATTTTTGATATTTATAAGCAAATAGCTCTAACGTTTTATTTTTTCTATCTCCAATCAAATACATGCCTGGTTCATTATCACTACTAGCAAATAAAATATAGTTATTGCCGTCTTTGCTTTTATCTAATAATAAATTATCGGTATCTGGTAAAGCTTTATCAATAGCTTTAATAAAGGCTTTATATTTAGCATCCCAATAATGATAACCAATACCTACATATTCTCGCGTTTCTTTTGAGCGACGTAAGCCACCAGAAACATCTCTTTCTTGGTGATAAAATACTAATTCTTTTTCTAATTTAGGATCGGTTAAGTCAACTTTAAAAATGGCATCTTTCCCTTCATAAAGGGTTTCTACGTAAAGTACGTTATTGTCTTTACCAAAACCACGCGGCCAAATTTGTTCTTTACTAAACGCCTCAAACTGCCATAATTTTTTTAGATTTCCATCTTCAAGTAATTCGTAAACGGTATACGTTGTTTCGTCTAAGTCAAGGCCTATTCTGACCTGATGTTCAGCATCGGTAACCCAATGGATGATTTTCCTTTTGGGTCTTCGAATGATTTTGGTTTTGCCTTTTTTAGTAATCGCCACTTTTACCACCGAATGACCAACGCCATCATTAAAGCCACTAAGCGACATTAAAATATGATCATCATCTTCAGGCAAGATATCGACAATAGTACTAAGAATATTTGAGACATAAGTCATTTTATTGAAAAATGAGCGAGATAACACACCATCCATCTTGCCAGTATGGATATCAACTTTTAGTAACCGTGTTTCAGTTGTTGGCGTGCCGTAACGAGCCGCAGGAAATTTAGCTTTTACTAATAACACATCATTATTACCCCATAAAATATCGGTAATGACATATTTTTCATTTTCAGAAAAGGCTAATTGTTTTGTTTCACCGGTTACTGAATTGTATAAAACAACTAAGACCCCTTGCTTTGTTTCAGTATCAACCCTGACAGTATAAGCAATGTGTTTGCCATCTGGCGCAAGCACTACTTCGCTCACATCAGGAATACTGACAATATCTTTGTAATGAAGTTGGTTACTTTTGGCTAGCGAACAAAAAGAGATATAAATAAGGATAAGGAGTGCGAAGTTTTTCATAAAACATCCATTTAATTTATTGGAAGCGTATCCATTTACGCTTCCTTATTATTATAAAAATTTAATATACCTTTAATTTTTATTTTTTAGTAGGTCGCTCCCAACCACTAATATTTCTTTGCTTAGCACGTGCAACTGACAATTCACTATCTGGCACATCTTTAGATATAGTTGAACCTGCACCCGTGGTTGCACCATGCCCAATAGTAACAGGAGCAACTAACGAAGCATTGGAACCAATAAAAGCACCATCACCAATAATGGTTTTTGACTTATTTACCCCGTCGTAGTTACAGGTAATAGTACCAGCACCAATATTAGCGCCTTTACCTACTTCAGTATCCCCTAAATAGGTTAAATGCCCTGCTTTTGAGCCTTCACCTAAAGTGGATTTTTTCATTTCAACAAAGTTACCAATATGCGAATCACGTTTCAGTACCGAGCCTGGGCGAATACGTGCGAACGGTCCAGCAGAAGCTAACTCACCAATAATGGCGTCTTCAACGATAGTATTAGGTTTAATAACCGCACCTTCACCAATCTGGCAATTAATTAAAATACAGTTAGCGCCAATTTTAGCGTTATCTGCAATCGTAACATCACCTTCAAAAATACAATTAACATCAATCACCACTTCTTGACCAACAGTAACATTACCACGAATATCAATGCGGTTTGGATCACGCAAACTAGCACCAGCAATCATTAATTCTTCTGCTTTACGTAGTTGGTAAGCACGCTCCAAATTAGCCAGTTGTACACGGTTATTTGCGCCTTCTACTTCAATTTCAGATTCAGGATGCGCTGTTGCAATTACTTTACCTTCGTTATGACAAGCGGCAATAATATCTGTTAAGTAGTATTCACCTTGGGCATTGTCATTTGAAAGATTAGCTAACCAGCGTTTAAGATCACCACCATTAGCTAATAAAATACCGGTATTACATTCATTCACCGCTAATTGAGCAGGGTTAGCGTCTTTTTGTTCAACAATACCTACAACGGTACCATTATCTCTAATAATGCGACCATAGCCGGTAGGATTTGCTAAATGCACTGTTAACAACGCCATACCATTGTCTGGTTTTGCCGAAATTAAACTTTCAAGTGTTGATACTTTGGTTAGTGGTACATCGCCATATAATACTAAAACGTCTTCGTCATCTTTTAAAAAGGGTGATGCCATATCAACGGCATGGCCAGTACCTAATTGCTCTGCCTGTTCAACAAAAGTTAAATCGTGATCTGTGCTTTCATTACTGAATTTGGCTTTTAAAACATCACCACCAAAGCCATAAACTACATAAATGTTTTCCGCATTTACTTGTCTTGCGGCATCAATTACATGGCCTACCATAGGTTTTTCAGCGACAGGATGAAGTACTTTAGGAAGAGAAGAACGCATACGAGTACCTTTACCCGCAGCAAGAATGACAACTGACAATGACATAAATAAATCCGGTTATTATGATGTTGAACAAATAAAACAATATTGTAACCTTGTTTTTATTCTTGTTCATAGAATTAACAAAATTTTAATAATAAAAAAGGAGCCATAAGGCTTCTTTTACTTAATGTTTATAGCGATATATATAGACAGTTTTACTGTTACATTCCATCTACTATCAATTATCAATAACCCACAAAATATATTGTTTACAATTTTCATTTAACTTTACACAAAGTTTAAAAAGCATACTATTTGTGCTACGTTATTTTTAATGAATTACTTTTGAGTGTTCATAAAAAATAACAATAAATATATCGAGGAACAATATGAATAAAAATATCAAGCTATCACTGCTTAGTATGGGGGTTTTATGCTCTGCTGGTCTAGTGACTAACATTGCTGTTGCAGATACCCTATCTGTTGAAGCAGAGATGTTTAGCAATTCAGGGGGAACATTTGCTGATGGCCAAGCTAATCCAGTTACCATTTACACAGTTAATGGTGAGCAGGCGATTAGTTATGTCAATGCGGGGGACTATGTTGATTACAGCATCAATACCGAAGGGGGCGATTACTCCGTTGAATATCTTGTCGGGACAAGTGTTGCTTCTGGCCCGACAATAGAAATGCTAGTAAAGGAAAATGGTGTTTGGGTAAGTCAAGGTACAGTCGCTGTGCCACAAGGCAGTTGGGATAACTTTCAACCACTTTCACCGTCACATTTAGTAACCTTACCTGCAGGTGCCGCTTCAATTCGCCTTCATGCCATAGGTTCAAATTGGCAATGGAACTTAGAGTCTTTTTCCTTAACACAATTAACACCACTACCTGGCGCTCCCGTAGCTGATGTAGTGGTAGAGTTAGAAAACTTTATTAATACTGATAAAGACGGCAATGCTATTGCTGGTGATTCTGTGGTGGGTTTTGGCACCACTAACAATGGCATTAACTTTAATACCCTTGGTGATTACGCTGACTATCATGTCAATTTTGCTAGCCCAGGTACCTATAATGTATCCATTGCTGCTGGTTCAACGGTTCAAGGGCAAATAGGCGCAGAAATTTTACTGAATGGTAATACCGTTGCTTCAAATTATCTGTCAGCAACAGCAGGTTGGGATGATTACCAAGATTTTGCGCTGACTGGTGATGTAATAATTGCTAATGCTGGGACTCATACCATAAGAGTAAAAAGCTACGGTAGTGCAAATTGGCAATGGAATGGTGACTCTATTACCTTCACTCATATTTCGGATGACACCAACGGCGGCAGCAACCAAGCAATGCATCTAGAACCACCTTATGCGATACCAGAGAGCCGTAAAATTAAAAAATCTTCTGTATGGTACACCTACCCACAAAACTCTA
This sequence comes from Thalassotalea agariperforans, assembly GCF_053470345.1. Taxonomy (NCBI): domain Bacteria; kingdom Pseudomonadati; phylum Pseudomonadota; class Gammaproteobacteria; order Alteromonadales; family Colwelliaceae; genus Thalassotalea; species Thalassotalea agariperforans. The sequence continues at coordinate 15,755 of NZ_JBQMWH010000013.1, forward strand.
ATTTAGCTGGCTTTAGTGACTTTGGTGCTACCGGCGCTTTCTGGGGACACATGCCAGAAGAAGATCTATACGATAGTGGCGTGCTTTCTAACTGGGTTAACCAAGTACAAGGGTATCGCAATCAAGGTTTAGACTATGTTGGTCGTGGTGAATTTGATTGGGGTTTCAGATGGTTTATTGAATATGTTGGCGACCCTACATCACACTGGGCACGAACGTTAGACGATGATCCCATTTTAATGTCTTTTATGGGATACCATGAACACAATGGTTATCCGAACGGCTGGTTAAGTAACCATAGCCCCACCTTTGTTGATTTTTTTAAGTCTCAAGTTGATGCCTTATTAAGCGCTAACGTTTCACACATCATGTTTGATTCGCAAACTTCATCAACACGATCTACCGATTTAGGCCAATTTGGTGGCGATTTCTCTACTTGGTCAATGGATGCTTTTCGTGAATATATGCGAGAAAAATACACTACCGCCGAGTTAAACACCAAAGGCATAACTAATATCAATGCGTTTAATTATCGAAACTTTTTAAGAAGTCGAGGCTACACCCATGCTTCTTATATGGCTGCTGCCAATAAAATCACTAGTGGCATACCATTGTTTGATGATTTTATTTATTTTAATCGTGCTGTGCTAAATGAAAAAATGGCGGAAGTACTGGATTATATCCGCTCAATTGATGCTGATATTGAAATTGGCGCGACCACCGCTTTAACCGAAGCACGTGGCTATATTTTTGATAAAGACCTAACTTTCTTAGCCGGTGAATTAGCCATGGGTTCAGCGGTTGCTGACGAAATGCCAATACCAATTATTTCACACTTAAAAAGTGCTGAAGCCGTTGATAAAACGCTCGTTTATTTTCCTTATCCTTGGAACTTTAAAGACCTCTATGAACGTAATTCGCCTCAAATGGCACGAACTTGGATTGCTCAATCGTATGCTATGGGAGCAATATTCTCAATCCCTGCCAACGTTTGGATCGGTGATGCTGGCGTTTGGTCACCTGGCGCTGATAATTATCGCGATCTCTATCAATTTGCCAGCGACAATAGTGCATTACTTGATGGCTATGATGCCTTTTCTAAGGTTGGGTTAGTTTCACCTATGATGGCTTCACTTGATACCACATGGATTGATGGTAGCAATCGTTTACAAACGAGTATCCGTTACCTTATTGAAAATAACTTAAACTTTGATTTATTAATTTTTGGTGACCCTGGTAAACCCGTAGTTCCTACTCAAGCACAATTATCTGCACTAGATGCGATTATTGTAGATAGTGATCGCAAGTACTTAACCGACGCACAAAATGCCTTGTTAGATGCAAATAATCAGAAAGTATTGGACTTAAACAACAGTGCTGATACCGCCGCCATTAATGCCCTGAAAGCAACAAATATATCAGTGACTATCGGTAATGCCGCTGCTGATGATACTATTACTGCGCTTTCTCGTGTGCATGAAAGCAATAATAACGCGCCTTATGTTATTCAGTTATTAAATCGTCCTGTTAATCCAGCCAATGGTGTAACACCAGTATTAAGTAATATTAAAATTGCTATTCCACAAGGCTATTTTCCTGAAGGAATAACACAAGCAACCGTGCATAAACCTGGCGCCGGCTCGGTAAATGCCAATATTACCTCAAATAACAATGGTGATTATGTTATTACCGTTAATAATTTAGGGGTTTGGGGAATGATTGAATTAGCGCACTAATACCTATCCGTATAAGTTAATCATTACCAAAATAAAAATGCCGTTCAGTTAACGCTGAACGGCATTTTTGATATTTTAGGTATAAAAAAACGACTAATTACCGAGATAATTAATCGTTATTTTGATTCACTAAAACTTAGTGTAAGTTTTTCGAACGGCTTGCTATTTCTTGCTCGTTGCTTGAATTACACGTAATTGTGCAACAGCACGTGCTAGTTCAGAAGCAGCTTCAGCATAATCAATGTCATTACCTTGATCATTTAAGTGCTTCTCAGCACGCTCTTTAGCTTCTAACGCAGCTTGTTCATCTAAATCGTCGGCACGTGTTGCTACATCAGCAAGCACGGTCACATTATTTGGTTGAACTTCTAACATACCGCCTGATAAATAAAGAATCTCTTCTTCACCGCCTTGCTTAACAATGCGTGCCATACCAGGTTTTAGTGAGGTCAGTAAAGGTGCATGACCAGGCATAATACCTAGCTCACCTTCACTACCAGTTATCTGTAATGTTTCAATGCGACCAGAAAACAACGCTTCTTCGGCACTTACTACATTCAGATTTACAGTCATTGCTGCCATGTGACCTCCTAATTGCTATCTAAAGCTAAATTACATTGATTTAGCTTTTTCTAGAGCTTCTTCCATAGAACCAACCATGTAGAAAGCTTGCTCAGGTAAGTCATCATACTCACCAGCAAGAATACCTTTAAAGCCAGCAATTGTGTCTTTAAGAGGAACATACTTACCAGGAACACTGTTAAATACTTCAGCAACGAAGAACGGCTGTGATAAATAACGCTGGATCTTACGAGCACGAGAAACGGTTTGCTTATCTTCTTCAGAAAGCTCGTCCATACCCAAGATTGCGATAATATCTTTAAGTTCTTTGTAACGTTGTAATGTTGATTGAACACCACGAGCAATTTCATAATGCTCTTGACCAACAACTAACGGGTCTAATTGACGTGAAGTTGAATCAAGTGGGTCAATTGCAGGGTAAATACCTTGTGCAGCAATATCACGACTAAGTACAACAGTTGCATCTAAGTGAGCAAAGGTTGTTGCTGGTGATGGATCCGTTAAATCATCGGCAGGTACATATACCGCTTGAATTGACGTGATTGAACCAGTTTTAGTTGAGGTAATACGCTCTTGTAAGATACCCATTTCTTCAGCAAGAGTTGGTTGATAACCTACCGCTGAAGGCATACGACCTAACAATGCAGATACTTCGGTACCAGCAAGTGTATAACGGTAGATGTTATCTACGAAGAAAAGTACGTCACGACCTTCGTCACGGAATTTCTCAGCCATAGTCAAACCAGTCATCGCTACACGAAGACGGTTTCCTGGAGGCTCGTTCATTTGGCCGTAAACTAACGCTACTTTATCAAGTACGTTAGAATCGTTCATTTCGTGGTAGAAATCGTTACCTTCACGAGTACGCTCACCAACACCCGCGAATACAGAGTAACCACTGTGCTCGATAGCGATGTTACGGATAAGCTCCATCATGTTAACGGTTTTACCAACACCAGCACCACCGAATAAACCAACTTTACCACCCTTAGCGAATGGACATACTAAGTCGATTACTTTGATACCAGTTTCTAACAATTCATTAGAAGCAGCTTGCTCAGCGTATGCTGGCGCTTCACGGTGAATTGACCATTTTTCTTTTTCACCGATTGGGCCAGCTTCATCGATAGGCTCACCCAATACGTTCATAATACGACCCAAGGTTTCAATACCTACTGGAACCTGGATATTATTACCTGTGTTTTCTACGTTCAAGCCACGACGCAAACCGTCAGATGAACCCATAGCGATAGTACGTACAACACCGCCACCAAGCTGTTGTTGTACTTCTAGTACTAAACCGCTTAAGTCACCTTCAGTTACATTTAATGCGTCATATACTTGAGGTACAGCATTTTGTGGAAATTCTACATCCACAACTGCGCCAATGATTTGGACGACTTTACCTGTACTCATGTTTAATCCTCTATATTCTGCTCTTATTTAACAAGAACCTTTGCTTACACCGCAGCTGCACCAGCACAAATTTCACCCAATTCTTGAGTAATACTTGCTTGACGCGCTTTGTTGTATACCAATTGTAAGTTATCAATTAAGTCGCCAGCATTATCTGTTGCGGCTTTCATTGCTATCATACGAGCTGCTTGCTCACATGCGAGGTTTTCAACCACGCCTTGATATACCTGAGACTCTGTATAACGAACTAATAATTGATCAAGCAAAGCTTGAGCATCTGGTTCGTATAAATAATCCCAGCGATGTTGAATTTCGTCATCATCAGACTTAGGCAAAGGTAAAAGTTGATCGATTATCGGCTTCTGCGTCATGGTATTCACAAATTTATTGTATACCACGTACAGTCTATCAATATCACCATTATCATAGGCATTTAACATAACCTTTACGCTACCAATTAAATCAGTAACTGAAGGGTTATCACCTAAACCCGAAACTTGTGAAGTTACATTTGAACCCATGTTATTGAAAAAAGACGTTGCTTTTGAACCAATAACACCAAATTCAACTTCAGCACCTTTTGATTGCCATTGTCCGGCATCAACAAGTACTTGTTTAAATAAATTAATATTTAAACCACCACACAAGCCACGGTCAGTAGAGACAATGATATAGCCTACGCGCTTAACTTCACGTTCCGTCATATAAGGATGACGATACTCTAAGTTACCAAGCGCGATGTGACCGATCACATTTCGCATATTTTCAGCGTATGGGCGAGAGGCAGCCATTGCATCTTGCGCTCTGCGCATTTTACTGGCTGCAACCATTTCCATAGCACTGGTGATCTTCTGTGTATTTTTTACACTTCCGATCTTCGATTTAATCTCTTTACCACCGGCCATGACTATCTCTCCGAAAAGGTTAACTAATTACCAAGTTTGCGTTGCTTTGAAAGTTTCAATAGCTTTAGCAAGACCTGCTTCGATATCAGCGTTGTAATCACCTTTTTCGTTGATAGTAGCCATCAACTCAGTTTGCTCACTGTCTACGTATGAACGTAAGGCTTCTTCGAAATCAACTACTTTTTCAATAGCAACATCGTTTAAGTAACCTTTTTCAGCAGCAAATAAAGATACTGCCATTTGAGCAACTGATAGTGGGCTGAATTGCTTTTGCTTCATCAATTCAGTAACACGTTGACCGTGCTCTAATTGTGCACGAGTTGCGTCATCAAGATCTGATGCGAACTGAGCAAAAGCCGCTAATTCAGCGTATTGTGCAAGTGCTAAACGAATACCACCACCAAGTTTCTTGATGATCTTAGTTTGAGCTGAACCACCAACACGAGATACAGAGATACCAGCGTTAACCGCAGGACGAATACCTGAGTTAAATAAGTTAGATTCTAAGAAGATCTGACCATCGGTAATTGAAATTACGTTAGTTGGTACGAACGCTGAAACGTCACCCGCTTGGGTTTCAATAATAGGTAAGGCTGTTAATGAACCAGTTTTACCTTTTACTTCACCGTTAGTGAAACGTTCAACATAAGCTTCGTTTACACGAGCAGCACGTTCTAATAAACGTGAATGCAAATAGAAAACATCACCTGGATATGCTTCACGGCCTGGCGGACGACGTAAAAGTAATGAGATTTGACGATAAGCAACAGCTTGCTTAGATAAATCATCATATACGATTAGTGCATCTTCACCGCGGTCACGGAAGTATTCACCCATAGTACAACCAGAATAAGCTGATAAGTACTGTAATGCAGCAGCTTCAGAAGCTGAAGCAACAACAACGATAGTGTTAGCTAACGCACCGTGCTCTTCTAAGCTACGAACTAAGTTCGATACTGTAGAAGCTTTCTGACCAATTGCTACGTATACACACTTAATGTCTGTATTCTTTTGGTTAATAATTGCGTCTAATGCGATCGCTGATTTACCAATTTGACGGTCACCAATGATAAGCTCACGCTGACCACGACCAATTGGAATCATTGCATCAATTGACTTAACACCAGTTTGTACTGGTTGATCAACTGATTTACGATCGATAACACCAGGTGCCACAACTTCAACTGGCATAAAGCCGTCGTTTTCAATTGGGCCTTTGCCATCAATTGGCTCACCTAATGTATTTACAACACGGCCTAATAAACCGCGTCCTACTGGTACTTCCAAAATTCGGCCAGTACCTTTAACTTTGTCGCCTTCGGCTAGATCCGCATAAGGACCCATAACTACCGCACCTACCGAATCACGGTCAAGGTTTAACGCGATAGCGAAACGGCTGCCAGGAAGTTCGATCATCTCACCTTGCATTACATCAGCAAGACCATGGATGCGAATAATACCATCTGTTACAGAAACGATAGTACCTTCGTTACGAGCTTCACTAACTACGTCGAACTTTTCAATACGTTTTTTGATCAGTTCAGCGATTTCAGTGGAATTCAGTTGCATGCTCTGTTCCCCAGTTAAGATTGCATCGTTGTTGCTAAACGGCTCAATTTACCTTTGATAGAACCATCTATTACCATGTCACCAGCTTTAATAATTAAGCCAGAAACCACGTTTGCATCAACGTTACAGTTGAGCTTTACTTTACGTGCCAAACGCTTTTCAAGCGCGGCGCTAAGTGTCGTTTGTTGTTCTGTTGATAATTCAACAGCAGACGTTACATCCACAGCGATTTCTTTATCAAATTCAGCTTTTAATGAACTAAATTCTTCAACCACCTGTGGTAGCACCAACAGACGTCCGTTTTCAGCTAAAACTTTAATAAAGTTTTGGCCGTTGCTATCAAGTTGTTCGCCACAAACATTCAAGAATAATTCTTGAGCTTGTTCAACACCCATACCACCAGAAAGATGTTCTGTAATGGTTGGGTTTAACGAAACCTCAGCAGCAAACACTAGCATTTCTAACCAGTTATCTACCGCTTTACTTTCAACAGCATATTCGAACGCTGCTTTAGCGTAGGGACGAGCAACCGTTGTCAATTCAGACATAGCTCAATACCCTCTCTAAAGCTCAGCTACGAGTTTATCTAAAATGTCGCTATGTGCAGCGGCATCAATTGAACGTTCAAGGATTTTCTCTGCGCCAGCAATTGCTAAAACAGCAACTTGCTTACGTAGTTCTTCTTTCGCTTGGTTACGTTCAGTCTCAATTTCTGTACGACCTGAAGCTAAGATTTTTTCTTTCTCAGCTTGTGCCTTTTCAGCAGCTTCTTCAACTAACTGAGCTTCACGCTTTTTAGCCGCTTCAATAATTTGAGCAGCTTGCGCTTTAGCTTCTTTTAGTTGTGCAGTTGCTTTTTCTTGAGCTAACTCAAGATCTTTAGCGGCACGGTCTGAAGCAGCAAGTCCGTCAGCAATGGTTGCTTGACGAGCTTCGATGGCGCTAATAATTGGCGGCCATACATACTTCATACAAAAAATTACGAATACGATAAATGCGATTAATTCACCGATTAAGGTCATATTAAGATTCATTTATGTATCTCCTCAAATTCGCGTTAAAAACAACTTAAAAATTAAGCACCAACTGCGAATAATAAGTATAAGCCGATAGCAACACCGATCATGGCAATCGCATCGATAAGACCCGCTACAATGAACATTTTTACTTGAAGTTGTGGTGCTAATTCAGGTTGACGAGCAGCAGATTCTAAGAATTTGCCACCTAATAAACCAAAACCAATCGCAGTACCAAGAGCACCTAAACCGATTAGTAGAGCAACAGCTATATATAACATATTTATCTCCGATTATTTAAAGTTATAAAGTTAAAAAAATTAAGGTTGAAACTAGTGATCTTCGTGAGCCAGACTCAAATATAGAATCGTTAGCATCATGAAAATAAACGCTTGTAATGGGATAACCAGCAAGTGGAACGCTGCCCATAAAAAATGTACTGGCAACTGGAATAAACCAATTGTCGCAATAAGTAAAAATATCAACTCACCAGCATATAAGTTACCGAATAAACGTAACGCTAATGATAATGGACGAGCTAATAAAGTAACCATTTCAAGAATAAAGTTTACTGGATATAACGCCCAGTGACCAAAAGGCTGAGTAGTAAGCTCTTTAATGAAGCCACCAATACCTTTTACTTTAATTGAATAGTAAATAATTAAAATGAATACACCTAAAGCTAATGCAAAGGTCATGTTTGGATCGGTAGTAGGTACCGCTTTCATGTAATGAACACCAAACAATTCAAAAATACGTGGAATTAAATCAACTGGCACCCAGTCCATTGCGTTCATTAATAATACCCATACGAATATAGTTAATGATAATGGCGCAATTAATGGGTTTTTACCGTGGAAAGTACTCTTAACACTGTCGTCAACAAACTCAACAACCATTTCAACAGCACATTGCAATTTACCAGGAACGCCAGTAGACGCCTTTTTTGCAACTGAACGGAAAATGTATAAAAAGACCAAACCTAGAAATATTGACCATCCTAGCGTATCTATGTGAAGAGCCCAAAAGCCTTCTCCAACAGTAAGATTCTGCAAGTGATGTTTAATATATTCTTGGCTGGTTATTTCAGCACCTGAAGCCATATTAAATTACCCTAAAGATTAAAGTTTAAATAAAATTGGTGTTAGTAATGAACTGATCACTACCAAAAAATACGTTACAAATAAGGGAACAGGCACTATCACTAAAAATTTAAAGGCGAGTGCAAATAAAAAAGCCGTTAACCCTAATTTTAATTTTTCGCCACTGTAAAAAGAGTCCATGACCTTTTCCGACGAACTCGCTCCCGCATATTTAAATGCTTTATAAGCGAAAACAACATTAGGAATAATACAGATAACACCACCAGCTAATGCTGATTGGGCATAACTGAATCCCCAATAAAAATATATTACTAAAGATAGACTTAACGTAACGAGTAGCGAAACAACTAACTGCTGACGTGCTAATTTTCGGCCTGGTTTAGCTAACTGATTCACGACCGAAGACTCCAAACGAAATAATTCGTACAATCCATCTTGTTTTCAAGAAATTTTCTATCTCTCAAAAGTCTGCGCAAGTATACGCATTCCCGTGTTTTTTGCAACATAATAGGACGCATATAGGAAATTTTTATATTAAAAATTCACAATATCTATTATCCGCGTAAATATTACCCGTGAAAACACTAAAATGAACGAAGTCTGTCAACAATTGCATCCAATTCTGTCAAGCTAGTGTATGAAATTACCATCTTACCTTTGCCTTTTTTATTGTGTGAAATTGCCACCGCTGCGCCAAGTTTGGCCGACAAATTTTCAGCCAGTTGTTCAGCTTCAGGATCTTTGGCTTTTTCCACTTTTTCTTTTTCTGGCGATAGTGCTTTTTTAACTAACGCTTCGGTTTCTCTTACGGTTAATTCTTTTGCGGCAACAGTTCGTGCAATTTCTGTTTGTAATTCATTTTCTAATGACAACAGGGCACGGGCATGGCCCATTTCAATATCACCATGTTCAAGTAAAGTTTTTACGTCATCATTTAATTTATTTAAACGTAATAAATTACTAACCGTGGTACGTGATTTTCCTACCGCATCAGCGACTTCTTGATGGGTTAATTCAAATTCTTTCATTAAGCGATCTAAGGCAATCGCTTCTTCCATGGCATTTAAATCTTCCCGTTGAATATTTTCAATTAACGCTATTGCTACTGCCGCTTCATCAGCAACATTTTTAATTAAACAGGGAATTTCTGTAAGTTCGGCAAGTTTTGCTGCGCGCCAGCGGCGTTCACCCGCAATAATTTCATATTTATCATCGGCAATTGCTCTAACCACAATCGGTTGAATAATACCTTGTGAGCGAATTGACGCTGAGAGCTCTTCAAGGGCATCAGCCGACATATCTTTACGTGGTTGATATTTACCCGGTTGTAATAAATTAATGGCTAATAATTTTAAATCGCCGTCTTTAGCAACAATATCTTCAATTGATTGATTTTCTTGCTGCTCGCTTGAATTTGATTGATTAGCATCAGCGCCATCTTCGCTAGATTGACTAGCTGCTGGTGTTAATAAAGCATCTAGGCCGCGACCTAGACCTCTGCGTTTTGATGGGCTCATAAAAATCCTTGAGAATTTATTGTCGGTTTTATTTTTATTTTTTAATCGATGTTAAGCGTTAGCAGCCATTTTTAACTGCTCTTGCCTTCTTAATACTTCCCCGGCTAAGGCCAAATAAGCTTTTGCTCCGGTAGATGATTTATCGTAATACATTGCTGGGGCACCAAAACTCGGCGCTTCAGCTAAGCGAACATTGCGTGGAATGACACTACGATACACTTTGTCACCAAAATGACGTTTTAATTGCTCTGATACATCATTAGCTAAACGATTACGTGGATCATACATAGTACGTAAAATTCCTTCGATATGAAGGTCACCATTTACTACTGACGTTAACTGAGAAATAGTATCCATTAATGCCGTTAATCCTTCCAAGGCATAGTATTCACATTGCATTGGCACTAATACTGAATCCGCCGCTGTCATTGCATTAACGGTTAACATGTTTAGTGAAGGAGGGCAGTCAATAATGATAAAATCGTAATAACTTTTTACTGGGGCTAAGGCATTTTTCAGTTTTTGTTCACGAGCAAACACTGACATCAGCTTAATTTCAACGGCAGTAACATCGGAATTTGCAGCAATTAAATCGTAAAGCCCTGTTGTTTTTTTAACAACGACTTCATCGAATGGTTTTTCATCCACTAATAATTCATAACTGGTAGCAGGGACATCGTATTTATCAACGCCGCTTCCCATTGTCGCATTGCCTTGTGGATCAAGGTCAATTAATAGCACTTTTCGCTTAGTAGCAGCTAACGATGCCGCTAAGTTAACCGATGTTGTTGTTTTACCAACTCCACCTTTTTGATTGGCAACCGCGATTATTTTTCCCACAAGAACCTCAAGAATTTATGTCATTTAATAAGTTAGTCAGCAAAACTTAACCTACTTATTAATTATGATATTTTGATTAACTCAATTACGTGTCTTTCAGCATTCAAGTTTGGCACTGTAATTTCATGCACTTGCTTAACTTGAATATTATCCGGTAATAATGCCATTTCATCGCTCGGTTGCACACCTTTTAATGCATAAAAACAACCGTTATCTTTTACCAGATGCTGACACCAATCCACCATGTCTAATAACGAAGCAAAAGCACGACTTAAGACACCATCAAATTGCTGTTCTTGATAATTTTCTACCCGTGATAACACCGGCGTGACATTTTCAAGTTTTAATTGAAAGACAACTTGACGTAAAAAAGTGATCCTTTTGCCTAAACTGTCTAATAATACAAAATTTCGTTCAGGATACAAGATAGCTAATGGAATACCAGGTAAGCCTGGCCCTGTACCAACATCAATAAAGTCATGTCCTTGCAGTACTTTACCTACCATTAAACTGTCGAGAATATGTTTAATTAACATTTCTTGAGGATCTCGAACAGAGGTTAAGTTATAGGCTTTATTCCATTTATTTAACAATTCAACATATTGAATAAGTTGGCGTATTTGTACTTCATTAAGCGCTAAATCAGTTTTAGCAATTAAGTTTTCTAATGTTGCTGTAAGTGACATATTGATGACTAAACTTAATCCTTAAGCGGTTTTACGTAACAAACCGTGTTTTTTCAAATACACGAGTAATAATGAAATAGCAGCAGGGGTTATACCAGAAATACGAGAAGCTTTACCAATAGTTTCCGGACGTGAATCTGATAACTTAGCGATCACTTCATTTGATAAACCTGAAATCTGACTGAAATCAAAATCAGCAGGAATTATCGTGTTTTCATGACGTTTTTTCTTTTCTATTTCATCAAGTTGACGATCAATATAACCTGCATATTTTATTTGAATTTCAACTTGTTCTGTTGCTTGTAGATCAGTAATGCCTGGACCAAAAGCTTCAATTTTCATTAAATCTTCATAGTTAGTTTCTGGACGACGTAAAATATCTTCCAGTGATGCTTCTCGGCTAAGAGGCGCTTTCAACATGCTATTAATTTGTTCGATAGCCGCATGATCTTTATGAACCCAAGTTGATTTTAAACGTTGACGTTCTAATTCAATGGCTTCCATTTTTTCATTAAAACGCTGCCAGCGTGTATCACAAACTAAACCAAGTTCACGGCCTTTTTCTGTTAAACGGATATCAGCATTGTCTTCACGTAATAACAAACGGTATTCAGCACGAGAGGTAAACATGCGATAAGGTTCTTTAGTACCTAATGTTGAAAGATCATCAACCAGTACGCCTATATAAGCTTGATCACGACCAAGAATTAAAGGATCTTTTTCTTGTACTCGTAATGCGGCGTTGGTAGCCGCCATTAAACCTTGTGCACCAGCTTCTTCATAACCGGTAGTACCGTTAATTTGACCAGCAAAATATAAATTATTAATAAATTTGCTTTCAAGGGTTTGTTTTAAATCGCGAGGATCAAAATAATCATACTCAATAGCATAACCAGGACGAGTGATATGCGCGTTTTCAAAACCTTTGATCGATCTTACCAGATCCATTTGGACATCAAAGGGTAAGCTGGTTGAAATACCATTAGGGTAAATTTCATGGGTGGTTAAACCTTCCGGTTCAACAAAAATTTGGTGCGAATTTTTTTCAGAAAAACGATGTATTTTATCTTCAATTGATGGGCAATAACGAGGCCCTATACCTTCAATAACACCAGTATACATAGGTGATCTATCTAAACCACTACGAATAATATCATGGGTTTTTTCATTGGTGTGGGTAATAAAACAAGGTATTTGTCTAGGGTGTTGATCGGCAGAACCAATAAACGAAAAAACAGGTCTTGGTGTGTCACCAGGCTGTTCTTCCATCACAGAAAAATCTAAAGTTCTAGCATCTAAACGAGGTGGTGTACCCGTTTTTAAACGATCCATTCTAAAAGGCATATCACGTAAACTTTTTGCTAAGTTTACTGATGCAGGATCACCTGCACGGCCACCTTGATAATTGTTTAAGCCAATGTGTATTTGGCCTGCCAAGAAGGTACCAACTGTTAAAACAACCGTTTTGCCTTTAAATTTTAACCCCATTTGTGTTGAAACACCGATCACTTGATCGTTTTCTAAAATAAGATCGTCACACGGTTGTTGAAAAATGGTTAAATTTTCTTGGTTTTCTAAATAGCTTCTAACAAAAGATCGATACAAAGCGCGGTCTGCTTGGGCTCTAGTTGCTCTAACCGCGGGACCTTTACTTGCATTTAAGGTTCTAAATTGAATTGCTGCATGATCGATCGCTGTGGCCATTAAACCACCTAAAGCATCAATTTCTTTTACTAGATGGCCTTTACCAATACCGCCTATGGCTGGATTGCATGACATTTGACCAAGGGTGTCAATGTTATGGGTAAGTAATAATGTTTTGCAGCCCATACGAGATGAAGCTAGAGCTGCTTCTGTTCCAGCATGACCACCACCAACAACGATTACGTCAAATGCGTCTTGATACCACATTATTTAAAACCTGAGACTAAATTTAAAGGGCAGTTATTTTAACTTTTTTTATTGCTTAGGGGAATGTTAAATATGTTTAATTTTGAGATCTAGATCTTTAATAAAATATAAAGATCTATTTAAAGATCTTATTACTATTACTTATTAGGATCGTTCTTTTCTGTTGATAACCCATTTTTACCTAATAATATCAATAACTTTAAAACGATCCAAAGCTGTGATCAAACATTGATCAACTACCGTATAAGCTATGATCAAAAGCGTGTTTTATCCACAAGACTAGATCTTATTTTTTTCACACACTGGATAATAAGATCTAATTCATGGGTTAATACAGAGTTTATCCACATAAGGGCTAAAAATTAGTTAAATTTGTGGATAACCCTTTAGTAAGATCATGATAACTGATCTTTATGATCACATATCCATTGTTGACTGAGTTCTTCAGGATCTATATCTGTACTCATATCAAGTGTTAATAACGGTAGTAATTCTTTACAACCTTTTGATATTAAAGTACTTCTGGTTTTTTTTGCCGCTTCACAAAAAGTATCGTAATTTGAATCACCGATCCCGATCACAAAAAAAGGCATGTGGTTAAGATCTTGATCACTATTTTCTAGATCGTAAATAAAGCTTTGGATGTTGTCAGGATGATCGCCTGCGCCATGTGTTGATGTACAGACTAACCAGATCTGATCTTGTTGTGGAATATTGGCAAATTCGGGTGATAAATGAACAGTTACTTGATGCCCTAATGAAGTTAATGTCTCTTCACATGCTTCAGCAACATATTCTGTGCCACCTAGCATACTGCCAACGATAATTTGAAATGACGCCATGAGTTACCTTTATTTAATAAATAATTATCATTATATTTTTAGGGCGACTTAGTTAAAAGGTTTTAATATTGTTATTTATACGGAATGGTATTTTCGTCATCTAAATTGTAACTTTGTTTGTTATTGTCGTGCGTGTTGAGCTATTTAATGTTTATATGCGTATATAGGCTGTGCTTAAGTTGAAAGGATATTCATTTTGCTAACATTTTTTATTAATAAGCGTTATCGCTTAGTTGCTAAAGTTCAGCGAAGTTTTGTGGTTATATTAATACTTAGTTTATTAGCAGCCTGTTCTTCATCACCAAAAGAGGTAATAGGGGAGGAGCATGTTGTTAAGCAAACTGAAACTGCTGAATTAGGGCCTTATGAAGTGCAGCCAACAGCACCTTCGGTGGTGAGCTATCAAGTTATTGAAGATCCTTTAAGGTTTATCAATGAACCTATTTTTACCTTTAACGATGCTATTTATGAACATGCCTTGAGTCCGTTTAGTCGTGGTTATCAAGCTGTAGTGCCTGCGCCAATCGATCAAGGTATAACGAATTTTTTTAATAATTTAACTGAACCTGTTTCTGCAATTAATCACTTGTTGCAAGGTAAGTTTACTCGTTCAGGAAAAAATTTATCACGGGTATTGATCAATTCAACGATTGGGTTATTTGGTTTATTTGATCCAGCAAGCCATTGGTTTGACATTAATGAAGAGAGCAGCAGCTTTGCAAAAACGTTTGAGCATTATGGTGCTGAGCAGGGCGCTTATCTTGTACTGCCTTTTTTAGGGCCTAGCGATGTTAGAGGTTTAGTTGCGATACCGTTTGATCGTTATGCGCATCCATTAAACCATATTAATGATGATGAAGCGGCAACACAGTTACAGATCATTGACGGTATTCATGGCCAAATTCCGTTATTAGCGAATTATCCAAAAATGTTAAACGATGTTGATAACCGTTATGAATTTATTCGCAATTTATTTATGCAGCGTAGTAAAAGAGATCAAGAATTTAGTGGAAAGCCTGCCAGTAATGGTGAACAAGCTAAAGTTGAGGAAAAGCATTAAATGACTAATGTTAATGCGCCTGCGAAGTTTACAGGTTTAATGGCAAAAATTATTTGTTTTTGCTTTGTTGTTTTAACCGGATTTTTGTCTTGGCAAGCCACTCACTTTGAAATTGACGCGTCAGCGGATACCTTATTAGTGGAAAATAATCGTCATCATATTATTAGCCAAATAAGTGATCAGCGTTATGGTGCGCAAGAGTTTATTTTAATTGCTTATAAACCTAAAAATGGCGATATATTTTCCCATCAAGTTTTAGCTAAGCTGGCCAAATTAGGTAATGAAATATCAAAGATTGAACGGGTAGCGCAAGTTCGCAATATTACCAATGTTCCTATTTTTGCCACGGCTAATAATTTTTCAGGTGATGTTGATAAACTAACTTGGCAAGCGCAAAAATATGCCTCTGAGTTATTACAGAAAACTTTAAAAAGTCACCCTTTATATGAAGGCTTGTTAATTAATAAACAGCAAACGGCATTATCGTTACAAGTGGTTTTTCAAGCGGATGAAACACTTGTTAAATTACAAGCAGATAGTATTGCAATTAAACAACATTTATTAACTAGGGAATTAACAGAGCCTGAAAAACAGCGTTTAACTGAGCTTAAACATAAACAAGATGAACTCACTAAAGCGCTTGATAAAACACGTATCGAAGAAATTAATAAAATTCGCACCATTTTGCAAAACTATGGTACAGAAAGTGAGTTTTATTTAGGTGGTAATAATTTATTAGCCTATGAATTAATTAATATTATTGAGAATGATTTAGCCCTTTTTGGCGGTATTATTTTATTTTCAGTTATTGTTATCTTAGCGTTTTTATTTCGTCAATTTAGTTGGGTATTTTTACCTATTTTTTGTTGTGCGGTAAGCGTGATTTTAACGTTAGGTTTACTGGCTTTATTTGAACTTAAAGTGACGGTTATTTCAGCCAATGTTATCGCTTTGCAGATCATTTTGTCACTGGCGATGATTATTCATTTAATTGTGCAATACCAAGAGTTTGTAGAAACCGCTAGTTATAAAAATCAAACAAGCTTGGTACTGGCAACCATTAAAAGTAAGTTAAAACCGTGCTTTTTTGCTGCCATCACGACAACCGTTGGCTTTGCGACGTTAATTTTTAGTACGGTGCAACCGGTGATTAGTTTTGGCTGGATGATGGTAATTGCCATGTCGGTTAGCTTTCTGGTCAGTTTAGTGTTTTTTCCTGCACTATTGATTGTCTTTTTTTCGCCGCAAAACAAAGTAAAAAAACACGCACTGATTGAAAAATCGATGTCGGGTATGGCTACTATGGTTAACCATATGCCAGGTAAAATTACCCTAATAACTTTGATCTTAACGCTAGTGGCAGGGGTCGGTTGTTTTAAGTTAACAGCGGAAAATAGCTTTTTAAATTATTTTTCAGAAGCTACCGATGTTAGGCGTGAGCTGACTTTTATTGATCAGCAATTTGGTGGCTCAACCACTTTTGACATTCTTTATAAAATTCCGCCACAACAGCAACAACAAAATTTAATTTTAACAGCAGACACAGTACAAACCATTACTGCCATCCAAACCATGCTGAGTCAACAAAAAGCAATTGGCAATATTACTTCAATTGCTGATTTTACGCGGATTGCACAAGTGGTAAATGGTAAACCGTTAACTGAATATGAACTAACCGTGTTATATAGAAGCTTAGATAAAAGTATTCAACAAGATTTATTTGGTGCTTATTTTTCTCAAGCTGACAATGAACTGCGGATAAGTACGCGTATTCAAGATAGTTATAGTGAACTTAATCGTGCCGATTTATTAAAAACAATTCACCAACAATTAGCTCAATTAGGCTTAGCAGAAAGTGATTATCAGCTAACAGGTTTATTTGTTTTATATCAGGATATTTTAACTAAATTAGTTGATTCACAAATAACCACGTTATTAATGGTTTATGCAGCCATGACAATTATTTTAATGGTTGTGTTTTCATCGCTAAAAATTGCACTAATTTCACTCATACCCAATATCATTACTACTACAGTGATCATGGGGATCATGGGGTGGTTTGCCATTCCATTAGATTTGATGACTATTACCATAGCCACGGTTGCCATGGGAATTTCTATGGATGATACCATTCATTATGTGCATCGTTATTTGGAGGAACAGTCAGCCTGTAAGCAGCAGGGGGCTAAAACATCATCAACTCAGCTTGATATTATTAAGCAAACTAATTTATCAGTTGGTTATGCCCTAATGTACACCACAGTGATTATTATCATTGGCTTTGGCATGTTGGTGTTTTCTAATTTTGTGCCTAGTATGTTGTTTGGTTTATTAACCAGTATTGCTATGTTTATTGCATTAATCACCGACATGACCATATTGCCGGTGATGTTGAAAAAATATTTAAAGTAGATTGAGGGCAAAGGTGCTCTGATTGGCTCAGGTTATTTACCAATACAAAATGACGAGAATATTTGGCCTAATAAATCATCACTGGTAAATTCACCGGTAATTTCATTCAGCTCTTGCTGACAAATTCGTAGCTCTTCCGCTAATATTTCACCGGCAACATAAGATTCAAGCTGGTCTAAGCCAGTTAACAAATGCTGATGGGTGTTTTCTAATGCCACTAAATGGCGACGTCGAGCCATAAAGCCACCTTCAATGCTACCTTGGTATCCCATAATGGTTTTAAGGTGCTCGGTAAGCTTTGACAGGCCATCTCCTGATTTAGCAGATAACGTTATAACCGGTTTACCATCTTGCTCAATATAACCGGTTTGTGCGCCACTGATGTCTGCTTTGTTGCGAACAATAGTCACGCCCATATTTTCAGGCAGTTGTTGGAAAAATTCTGGCCAAAATGCGTGTAGATCCGTTGTTACGTTTTCTAGCTTAGTACAACTGGAATCAACCATTAATAACACGCGATCCGCTTGTTTAATTTCTTGCCAAGCTCGTTCAATACCTATTTGTTCAACTTTATCGGGGCTTTCACGTAAACCAGCAGTATCAATAATGTGAAGCGGCATACCATCAATATGAATTTGCTCTGATAAAACATCACGAGTGGTACCTTCAATATCAGTAACAATGGCTGACTCTTTACCACTTAAGGCATTTAATAAACTTGACTTACCCGCATTTGGTCGGCCAGCAATAACTACCCGCATACCTTCACGAATAATACTGCCTTGTTTGGCTTGTGCTTGCACGTTTTCAACACTAGTGATGATGTTTTTTAAGTTAGCCACCACTTTTTTATCAGCAAGAAAATCAATTTCTTCTTCAGGAAAATCAATTGCTGCTTCAACATACATACGTAAGTGGATGACATCTTCAACCAATTGATGAACTAGCTTTGAAAAATCACCTTGTAATGAATGTAAGGCACAACGCGCTGCTTGTTCTGAATTTGAGTTAATTAAATCGGCAATGGCTTCTGCTTGCGTTAAATCCATTTTGTCGTTTAAAAACGCTTGTTCACTAAATTCACCAGGTTTAGCCATACGTACTTTGGGTAATGCGACAATTTCTTTGAGTAGCATATCTAGCAAAACCGGGCCACCATGACCTTGAAACTCTAAAACATCTTCACCGGTAAAAGAGTTAGGCGCTTTAAAAAATAGCGCGATACCTTGATCGAGTGCTTGTTGGTTTCGATCATAAAAAGGTAAATATTCTGCTTTTCTCACCTCAGGCACTTTACCTAATATTGCTTTAGCAACGTTTACGGCTTCAGGCCCTGAAACTCGAATAATGCCAACGCCACCTCGGCCTGGTGCTGTTGCTTGTGCGGTGATGGTTTCTTGGTTAGGTGAAAGCTGGTTCATAGCAGTATCTCAAATCATTTAATGTCAGTATTTTACGTTATTCGTTTAGTTAAAAAAATAGCCGTAAAAAGAAAGGCGACCTATGAGGTCGCCTTGTCTAGTATTTTTAGCTTTTAATTAGACCAAGTTAACTGGCTTTTTTAAGCTTTTCTTTTTCCATGCCAGCAAAAATAATTTTCATTTGAACAATAGAAATTAAGTTACTGACTAACCAGTATAAAACTAAGCCTGCAGGGAAGAAGAAGAAGAAAATTGAAAATACCACTGGCATATATTGCATAATTTTTTGCTGCATTGGATCTTGTATGGTCATTGGCTGCATTTTTTGCATAACAAACATACTTAACCCCATTAATGCCGGTAAAATATAATAAGGATCTGATGATGATAAATCGTCAATCCATAAACCAAAGGTGGCATGGCGTAATTCAACACTTTCTAAAAATACCCAGTATAACGCTAAGAAAATCGGCATTTGAATTAATATTGGTAAACAACCACCGGCCGGATTTACTTTTTCTTTCTTATAAAGTTCCATCATGCCTTGCGACATTTTCTGACGATCATCACCAAAACGCTCTTTTAATTGCGTAATTTTTGGTTGTAAGTCACGCATTTTTGCCATTGAGGTATATTGTTTTTTCGTTAGTGGGTACATACCACCTTTAACAATAACGGTGATCAAGATAATAGCGATACCCCAGTTACCAACAACACCTTGAATGGCCGTTAATAACCAAAATAATGGTTGGCTGATCATGAATAAGAAGCCGTAATCGACAGTTAGGTCTAATCCTTCAGCGATTTTTTCTAATTTATCTTGAGTTTTAGGGCCAACATATAAAGTAGCTGAGGTGCTTGCTTGTTCGTTGGCTGGAATAATAACAGTTGGTGCTTTAAAACCGATAACGGCATCGCCAGTATTGGTTTTATATTGAGAATATAAAAAGTTATTATCTTCTGCTTTTGGTACCCAAGCTGATACAAAATAATGCTGTAACATCGCAACCCAACCACCTTGAGTAGTTTGGTTTAAGTTAACGTCAGCAATATCTTCAAAATCATACTTTTCGTATAGCGATTCAGTAGTTGAATAAGCGGCACCACGGTAAGTAGGAATAAATGCTGAGCTTTGTTCAACATAACTTGATTGTTTTAATTGTGCATAAAGCTCAACACTGGCATCAGTTGCGGTATTGTTGGCTATATTATATTCAACAGTAATTGCATAATTAGCACGATTAAAAATGAAGTTTTTGGTTACGCTTAAACCATTTACATCTATGTAGGTAAGTGGCACCGTAATTGATTGCTCGCCATCAGCTAAGCTATATGATGTAGCAGCCGTATGGTAAATAGGGCGACCTTTAACTAAACGGTCTGGGCCATTTGCTCCGGTTAAACCACTTTGTGCAATATATTTTTGCTTACCATTTTGCATAATGGTTAGTGGAATACCACTGTGTTGCTCAGTTTCATATTGTAGAAGTTTTACTTCAACAATATCACCACCTTGACTATTGATTTTTGCTTCAAACACATCAGTTGTCACGGTAATTAATTTTGCTGATTTACTAACTACAGGAGTTGATGATACTGGTGAACCGGCTGCAGGGGCAGGCACAAAGTCATCATCATTATTTGGATTATTTTCAGTGCTGGTTACTGCTTGTGGTTGCTCTACCACTGGTGCATTTTCTATTTGCCATTCTTGAAAAAGCAAAAAGGTCACTACCATTAGCGCAATAAATAAAAAACTGCGTTGAGATTCCATAAGTAATTATTTCTCTTTCTTGTTAAGTGGAACTGGGTCAAAACCACCCTGATGTAAAGGATGACATTTTAGTATACGTTTGCCTGCTAACCAACACCCTTTTAGCACACCAAAGCGATTAATTGCTTCAATTGCGTAAAAAGAACATGTGGGATCGAATCGACAGTTATTACCAAGTAAAGGACTGAGTAATATTTGATAGCCTTTAACGAATTTTATCGCTATTTTTTGTGACGTCGATTGATTTTTCGCCATATGCTTTCAATTTGTTGGTTTATTTCTTGGTTATCAAGTTTATCGATGCCTGACTTTACCATGACGACCATATCAATGCTTGGCAAATTATGACGATTTAAACGAAAGCTTTCTCGAATTAAGCGTTTAATTCTATTTCGTTCAACGGCAAGTTTTACTCGTTTTTTAGCTATAGCTAAGCCCAAACGGTTATCGTCTGTAGGATTTTGAGTAATTAGAATAGTAAAGTGTTGAGAAGAAAAACGTGAGGCGTTTTCAAATACATTTTTGAAATGACCGGGAGTCAATAATCTTGACTCCCGATTAAATTCGTAAGTAACCATTGGTTACTATCTCTCTAAACGAGGTTCAGAGATTAGGCGCTTAAACTTGCACGACCTTTAGCACGACGACGAGCTAAAACAGCACGACCGCTTTTAGTTGCCATACGAGCACGGAAACCGTGGTTACGTTTACGCTTAAGTACGCTTGGTTGAAATGTTCTTTTCATTACGCTAATTCCGCTGGTTGATGTTGCCCCGGCAAAACAAGCCTTAGTGAGCACACTGTGTCTAAAAAAAGAGGCCGAATAATATAGCCGATAGAGTTATTTGTCAATCATATTCAGATAATAATTATAATTAGATCTGCAATAGGATCCTCAGGATCTTAAGTATCCACAGTTTTTTAACATTTTTGTAAAATTTCTTTTAATAATTAAGAGATATTTGCTTAGATATGGCATGTATATTTCCTTACTTGTATTTATTCACTTTTATCTCTAGGTCATTTAAAACGCGAGATAATTGAATTTTTTTTAGTAAAAAATGGCTTTTATTGTTTGTCAATATTGAACTTGTGGATAACTAGGGTGATAATAGCCCGCATATTATAAAAATTATTCATTTGATCCTTCAAAACCACTTCTTTGGTTCTATTTATAAGGTGACAATCTTTCTTTAGGAGTTATGAGTGGGCCATTCACTCTGGCAAAGTTGCCTTTCTGTGTTGCAAGAAGAATTACCAGCACAACAATTTAGTATGTGGATTAGACCTCTCCAATGCGTTGTTGAAAATAATATTATGACAATTTACGCACCTAATCGCTTCGTTCTAGATTGGGTTAGGGAAAAATATGTCGATCGTATCAATGAATTAATCACTTTTAATGAATCTTCAAATCCACCTTTATTGCGTTTTGACGTAGGCAGTATTCCAAATATTGCCGGTAGTGATTCAGCGGCTGACACTGTTACTAAAATGCCAACGTCGTCAAACAACCAAAATAGCAATAATGCGCCGGTTGATAATCAAACTAATATTCCTAAAAAAACCAATGTTTTTGTTAAATACACGTTTGACAATTTTGTTGAAGGTAAATCGAATCAGTTAGCGCGAGCAGCAGCATCACAAGTTTCAGATAATCCCGGTGCAGCTTATAACCCATTATTTATTTATGGTGATACCGGTTTAGGTAAAACCCATTTACTACATGCGGTTGGCAATGGCATTTTAATGAAAAATCCCAAGGCCAAAATTGCTTACATGCATTCAGAGCGCTTTGTTCAAGACATGGTTAAAGCACTGCAAAATAATGCGATTGAACAATTTAAACAATATTACCGTTCAGTTGATGCCTTACTTATTGATGATATTCAGTTTTTTGCCAATAAAGAACGCACACAAGAAGAGTTTTTTCATACCTTTAACGCGTTATTAGAGGGTAACCAGCAAATTATTCTAACCAGTGACCGTTATCCAAAAGAAATTAACGGTGTTGAAGATCGTTTAAAATCACGGTTCGGTTGGGGATTAACAATTGCTATTGAACCGCCAGAGCTTGAAACCCGTGTTGCGATTTTAAAACGTAAAGCTGATGAACGTCATATTAACCTTGCTGACGAAGTTGCTTTTTTTATTGCTAAGCGTATTCGTGCTAATGTACGTGATCTTGAAGGGGCGCTTAATCGAGTAATAGCGAATGCTAATTTCACCGGTCGTCAAATTACCATTGATTTTGTTAGAGAAGCATTACGAGATTTACTTGCCTTACAGGATAAGTTAGTTACTATCGACAATATTCAGCGTACAGTAGCTGAATATTACAAAATTAAAGTCTCAGATCTACTTTCTAAACGAAGAAGTCGATCTGTGGCTAGACCTAGACAGGTTGCAATGGCATTATCTAAGGAATTAACTAATCATAGTTTGCCTGAAATAGGCGATGCTTTTGGTGGTCGTGATCATACAACTGTTTTACATGCTTGTCGGAAAGTGAAACAGTTACGTGAAGAAACTCACGATATCAAAGAAGATTATTCAAATTTAATAAGAACGTTGTCTTCATAAAAATTAATATCAGATATTAAACGTCTAAAAGTTAGGGTAAAGCGATGAAATTTTCATTAAATAGGGAATTGTTACTTCAACCATTATTATTGGTTTCAGGTGCTGTTGAACGTAAAAGTACCTTACCAATTTTAAGTAACGTATTGTTAGAGGTTAGTGGGCAATCACTTACTTTAACAGCTACGGATTTAGAGCTTGAAATGGTTGCGTATAGTGAAATTGAAAATCAAGGTGATGACGGTAAAATTACTATTCCAGCGCGTAAACTTTTAGATATTTGTAAAAGTTTACCTGATGGTTCAATGTTAACTTTTGAATCTGAAGCAGATACCGTAAAAATTAGTACAGGTAGAAGTAAATATTCACTTTCTTCTTTACCGGCCAATGATTTCCCTAACATTGAACAATGGCAAGGTGACGTAGAATTTAAGTTAACCAAAGCAGAGTTATTACGTTTAATTGAAAGTACCCATTTTTCAATGGCTAACCAAGATGTTCGTTATTATTTGAACGGTATGTCTATTGAAACTGAAGGTACTGAAATTCGTTCAGTAGCTACTGATGGTCATCGTTTAGCGATTTGTAAAATTTCAAATGCTCAATTAACACTTCCAGCTCGTCAAGTGATCATACCTCGTAAAGGTATTTTAGAAATTATTCGTTTATTAGATCCGGTTGACGAAGAAATACAAATATTTTTAGGCTCTAATCATGTCCGTATTATTGATGCTAACTTCTCATTCACTAGCAAATTAGTTGATGGCCGTTTCCCTGATTATCGCCGTGTTTTACCAAGAAACGGTGACAAAATATTTGAAACCAGTAAAGATGCGTTGCGTCAGGTATTATCTCGCGCTTCTATTTTGTCGAATGAAAAATTCAAAGGGGTTCGTTTAAATTTTGATCCAACAGAATTAAAAATTACTGCGAACAACCCAGAGCAAGAACAAGCAGAAGAAGTAATAGAAATTAATTTTCCTTACGAACCGTTAGAAATTGGTTTTAATGTCAGTTACGTGCTTGATGTTTTAAATGCTATTAAAGATGAGTCGGTTAAATTTACTTTAGCTGATGCTAATAGCAGTGTGGTTATTGAAGGTTCAGAAACAGGTGAAGCGCTTTATGTGGTTATGCCAATGCGTCTTTAATTCATAACATTTTATGAGTGTAGAAAAATTATTAACGCAAAACTTTCGTAATTTAAAATCTCAAAGTTTACATTTACACCCAGATCTTAATTTTATTCTTGGTGATAACGGCAGTGGTAAAAGCAGTTTATTAGAAGCTATTTTTTACCTCGGTCATGGCAAGTCTTTTAGAACGACAAAATCTGAAATGCTTGCTCATTACAACAGTGCACAATTTGTTGTAAGTATAAAAAATTATAACAGTATGCAATTAGGTGTTGCTCGTAATATAGAAAAGGGTACAACCGAAATTAAATTGAATGGTGATAAGCTTAGTCGTTTATCGGATTTAGCCATTAATTTTGCAGTGCAAGTAATTACGCCTGAAAGCTTTAAGTTGTTTTTTGGCGGTCCAAAAGAGAGAAGACGTTTTTTTGATTTAGGGATGTTTCACGTGAAACATCAATTTTCAAATGATTGGCGAGACTTCTCTAAAGTACTAAAACATCGCAATGCTTGTTTAAGAAATTTTCAGCAACGTTCGATGTTAGCTTATTGGACAGAGCAATTTTGTATTTATTCACAAAAAATTGCTGATCAACGAAACGACTATCTGATTAAATTACGAGAAGAGTTATTAAGTTGGTTAACATTATTATTACCTGAAATTGGTAGTGATATTCAGGTGCAATATTTACAAGGTTGGAACCAGAAAAAAACACTGGCTGAAATTTTAACTTTAAATAACGTTAGAGAATTAGAATTAGGTTATACCACAAGTGGTGCTCATAAATTTGATGTTCGTTTTAATATTGGTAGAAATCCAATAGAGAACACACTTTCAAGAGGCCAACAAAAGTTGTTTTTACTCGCTTTAACATTGGCACAAGCTAAGTTAATTGAAAATGTAAAACGAGTAAAACCAATTTTATTGATTGACGATGTCGGTGCTGAATTAGATATTAATTCTAGAACTGCCTTTGCAACAGCAATAAATAGGTTAGATTGCCAAGTGATTATATCGGCAATAGAAAAAACGGTATTGGAACCCATTATTCCAGCAGATAATAAATATAAAATGTTTCACGTGAAACAGGGTGAAATCCTAGAAATAAGTGAATAGGCGAAAAACATGACAGTAGAAAATGAATATGGCTCAGACAGTATTAAAGTACTGAAAGGTCTAGATGCAGTTCGTAAAAGACCAGGGATGTATATTGGTGATACTGATGACGGAACTGGCCTTCACCATATGGTATTTGAGGTTTTAGATAACTCAATTGATGAAGCCTTAGCAGGACACTGTAACGATATTACCGTTACTATTCACTTAGATGGCTCAGTATCTGTTAAAGATGATGGTCGTGGTATTCCAACAGCAATACATGAAGAAGAAGGTGTATCAGCTGCAGAAGTTATCATGACAGTACTTCACGCAGGCGGTAAGTTTGGTGGTGAAGACTCTGGTTATAAAGTTTCTGGTGGTCTACATGGTGTTGGTATTTCTGTAGTAAATGCCCTAAGTAGCAAATTAAAACTTAACATTCGCCGTGAAGGTAAATTATATGAACAGTTTTATCATGTTGGTGTGCCAGAAGAACCGTTAAAGGTTGTTGGCGAAAGTGATAAAACAGGAACAGAAGTAAGATTTTGGCCAAGCCCAGAAACTTTCTCAGATACCTTATTTCATTACGACTTATTGGTTAAACGGATCCGTGAATTATCATTCTTGAATTCAGGTGTTTCAATACGTTTAATAGATGAACGTGAAGAAGGTAAAGAAGATCACTTTCATTTTGATGGTGGTATTCAAGCTTTTGTTGATTACTTAAATACCAATAAAACACCAGTAAATGAAGAAATATTTTATTTCGATTTAGCGCGTGAAGATGGCATTGTGGTAGAAGTTGCCATGCAATGGAATGATGGCTTCCAAGAAAACATTCACTGTTTTACAAATAACATTCCACAAAAAGATGGTGGTACTCACTTAAGTGGTTTCCGTACGGCTTTAACCCGAACGTTAAATAGTTATATGGTTAAAGAAGGTTTAAACAAAACCAAAAAAGGCGGTACTACTGAAACAAGTGCTTCAGGTGATGATGCACGTGAAGGTTTAACTGCGGTTATTTCGGTGAAAGTTCCCGATCCTAAGTTCTCTTCACAAACTAAAGATAAGCTAGTTTCATCAGAAGTTAAAACCGCTGTTGAACAAGCTATGGGTGAAAAACTTGGTGAGTATCTATTAGAGAAACCGACAGTTGCTCGTACCATTATTATGAAAATAGTAGATGCAGCAAGAGCACGTGAAGCAGCGCGTAAAGCACGTGAAATGACACGTCGTAAAGGTGCTTTAGATATTGCCGGTTTACCAGGTAAACTTGCCGATTGTCAGGAAAAAGATCCTGCACTTTCTGAACTATATATTGTGGAAGGGGACTCTGCTGGCGGATCAGCAAAGCAGGGCCGTAATCGTAAAAACCAAGCTATTCTTCCATTAAAAGGTAAAATTCTTAACGTTGAAAAAGCACGTTTTGATAAAATGATTTCATCACAAGAAGTTGGTACATTAATTACAGCATTAGGTTGTGGTATTGGCCGTGATGAATATGATCCAGAAAAACTTCGTTATCACAGTATCATTATCATGACCGATGCTGATGTTGATGGTTCTCATATTCGTACCTTATTATTAACTTTCTTCTATCGTCAAATGCCAGAAATTATGGAGCGTGGTTATATTTATATTGCTCAACCACCGCTATATAAAGTTAAAAAAGGTAAACAAGAGCGCTACATTAAAGATGATGAAGCGTTAACTGAATACTTAACAACTTTAGCTTTAGAAAATGCTGAGATTCATGTGAATGAATCAGCGCCGGCTATTTCAGGACTTTCATTAGAAAAGTTAGTAAATCAATTCCGTAATACCATGAATATTATTAAGCGAGTTTCTCGTCAAATACCAGCTGATATTCTTGAGAAAATGATTTATTCAACTGCGATGGAAATTGCTGATTTTAACGATGCCGCTAAAGTAGAAGCTTGGGCTAAGGATTGTTTAGCTGCGCTAAATAACCAAGCAGGTAATGGTTCTATTTATGGCGTTGAAGTTAAGCAAGATTTAGAGCGTAAAATTTTCTATCCATGTTTTAATATTCGTCAGCATGGTATTGATAAGCAATATAACTGTAGTTATGAGTTTATTAATTCAAGTGAATTTTTAGCCATCATTGAATTGAATAAAGCCATTAATGGTTTAATTGAAGAAGGTGGTTATGTTAAACGTGGTGAAAAAATTAAACCAGTAACCGGCTTTGAAGAAGCACTTAATTGGTTGATGGCTGAATCTAAGCGTGGTCAATATATTCAACGTTATAAAGGTCTAGGTGAAATGAACCCAGATCAGTTATGGGAAACAACAATGGATCCAGAAACTCGCCGTATGTTACGAGTTACCATAGAAGATGCCATTGCTGCCGATCAACTATTCAATACCCTAATGGGTGATCATGTTGAACCACGTAGAAACTTTATTGAAGAAAATGCGCTTAAAGTTTCTAACTTAGATATTTAGAATATTTACACTAAATAATAATGCCCGGTCATCATAATCGGGCATTTTTGTTTGTAAAGTTAAGCAAAAAACAGACATGACATGCGTTTGTAGCGGATTGTCATATTACTATCATTGCTGATAATACGTGAAAGCAGGTATAATCAGCGCCATTAAAATTTAGATGAATTCGGAACGACATGAGTACGTTTGATATAAAAACATTTCAGGGACTAATTTTGCAATTGCAAGATTATTGGTCACGCCAGGGTTGCGTTATTATTCAACCACTTGATTTAGAAGTTGGGGCAGGCACGTTTCACCCAATGACCTTCTTACGCGCTATTGGTCCAGAGCCAATGAGCAGTGCTTATGTGCAACCTTGTCGTCGTCCTACCGATGGCCGCTACGGTGAAAACCCGAACCGATTACAGCATTATTATCAATTTCAGGTAATGCTAAAACCATCACCAAAAAACATTCAAGAATTGTATTTAAATTCATTAAATGAATTAGGAATTGATACTTTGGTACATGATATTCGTTTTGTTGAAGATAACTGGGAATCACCAACACTTGGTGCTTGGGGTTTAGGTTGGGAAGTTTGGCTTAACGGTATGGAAGTAACCCAGTTTACTTATTTCCAACAAGTAGGTGGTTTAGAATGTGCGCCAGTTACCGGTGAAATCACTTACGGTTTAGAACGTTTAGCAATGTACATTCAAAATGTTGATAGCATTTATGACCTAGTTTGGACCGACGGTCCTATGGGGAAAGTACTTTATGGCGATGTTTTCCATCAAAATGAAGTGGAACAATCAGCTTATAACTTTGAACATGCAGATGTGAAACAATTGTTTAATACTTTTGATCATTGTGAACAAGAAAGCCAAAAACTTATTGCAGCAGGTTTAGCATTACCAGCTTATGAGCAAGTAATGAAAGCTTCACATGCATTTAATTTATTAGATGCACGTCATGCAATATCAGTTACAGAACGCCAGCGTTATATTTTACGTGTACGTGCTTTATCTAAAGCGTGTGCAGAAGCTTATTATGCAAAACGAGAAGAACTTGGTTTCCCTCTATGTAAAACATCACAAGCGGGAGAAAGCTAATGATAACCAATACTTTATTAATTGAACTTGGTACAGAAGAGTTACCACCAAAATCATTAAAAACATTAGCAACTACGTTTCATGAGCAAATTAAATCTCAGCTTGATGATTTATCATTAAGCTATGGTGAAATTAAGTGGTTTGCATCTCCGCGCCGTTTAGCGGTACAAGTATTTGATCTAATTGAAAAACAAGAAGACAAAGTAGTTGAAAAACGCGGTCCTGCGGTTAACGTTGCTTTTGATGCCGACGGTAATGCCAGTAAAGCGGCACAAGGTTGGGCAAGATCAAATGGCATTACTGTCGAACAAGCAGAGCGTTTAGTAACAGATAAAGGCGAATGGTTGTTACATAAAGCAACCCAAGCGGGCCAAACTGTTTATGAATTAATGCCAGAAGTTGTCGCTAAGGCTGTGAATAAATTACCTATTCCAAAACCAATGCGTTGGGGCAGTGGTAGAACACAATTTATTCGCCCAGTACATACATTAATTATGATGTACGGTTCAGAAGTGATTAACGGTGAAATTTTAAGTGTTGCATCAAGTAACATCAGCCAAGGGCATCGTTTTCATCATCAAGGTGAGTTAGTTATTTCATCAGCAGATAACTACCAAGCTGAATTATTAGCGGCAAAAGTAGTTGCTGATTACCAAGCACGCCAAGCAACTATTGCTAGTGAAATTGAAAAAGCAGCACAAACATTAAATGCAACCGCATTAGTTGATCAAGACTTATTAGATGAAGTTACTTCGCTAGTAGAATGGCCGGTTATTCTAGTAGGTGATTTTGATCAAGCATTCTTGGAAGTGCCTGCTGAACCTTTGATTTATTCAATGAAAGATCACCAAAAGTATTTTCCGGTGTTAGATAAATCAGGTCAGTTAGTTAATAAATTCATTTTTGTTGCTAACATTGAAAGTAAAGATCCAAGCCAAGTGATTTTTGGTAATGAAAAGGTGATACGTCCACGTTTAGCGGATGCTGAATTCTTTTTTAATACCGACAAAAAACAATCATTAGAATCACGCTTAGCAAGTTTAGAAACCGTATTGTTTCAAAAGCAATTAGGCACTCTAAAAGCCAAATCTGAGCGTATTGCAACTATTAGTGAGTACATTGCTCAACAATTAGGTGAAAACGCAGCACAGGCGCATAGAGCGGGTTTATTAAGTAAAACCGATTTAATGTCTGATATGGTATTAGAGTTTCCACAAGTGCAAGGCACTATGGGGAAATATTATGCTCAGCATGATGGTGAGCCAGCACCAGTCGCACAAGCGTTAGAAGATCAATATCGTCCACGTTTTGCTGGTGATACATTACCAGAAGGCAATATTGGTTGTGCCGTTGCTATTGCCGATAAGATTGATACTTTGGTGGGTATTTTTGGTATTAACCAAGCACCAAAAGGGGATAAAGACCCATTTGCTCTTCGTCGTGCCGCTATTGGCTTAATTCGTATTATCATTGAAAAAGAATTATCGCTAGATTTAACGGACTTAATTAACGCGAGTGTTACCGCTTACGGTGATAAGTTAGTTAATGAAAATACGCAAGCTGATGTTATTAACTTTGTGTTAGGTCGTTACCGCGCTTTCTATCAAGAGCAAAATATTGCGGTTGATATTATTCAAGCAGTATTAGCTAATGCACCAACAGCACCACTAGATTTTGACAAGCGCATTAAAGCGGTTGCTTATTTTAAAACATTAGAAGCAGCTGAAACCTTAGCTGCAGCTAATAAACGTGTTGGTAATATATTAGCGAAATTTGATGGTCAGCTTAATAAACAAGTGGATGCAGGCTTAGCCAGTGAAGCTGTGGAAACAACATTAATTGATACCTTTGCGACCATTGAAAGCAAATTAACAGCGTTAGTTGCCAATAAAGATTACCAAGCAGTATTAGCAGAATTATCTGAACTTAAAACACCAATAGATAACTTCTTTGACGGTGTTATGGTGATGGCAGACGATGAAGCGGTAAAAGTAAATCGCTTAACGTTATTAGCAAGTATTAGAGCCAGCTTCTTACAAGTTGCTGATATCTCATTACTGCAGTAATTATTTAATGTGATAAAAAAGATAATAAAAAAGCGACAGTAAGTCGCTTTTTTTATGTCGAGAAAAGTGATTTAAGCATGTTTCCTGATCAAATATTGGTAAGGCTTGTCGTCAACAGCTTGTGCAACTAGCTCGTGTTCCATAAATCGACAAAAACTGGGAATATCACGAGTTGTGGATGGATCATCAGCAATAACTAACAAGGTTTCACCAACGGCAATTTTACGGATATTTAACCGTACCATCATAACCGGCTCAGGGCAGCGTAGCCCAAGGGTGTCTAGTTGGTGATCGGCATTATTAAAAATAGTGGTTAATGTTAGGTCTGACATGCTGGTAACGAATAAAAATTTTGCACAGTTTACCGAGAATAAACAACACAATCAAAAGAGAAATTAGTCTTTACGTTCTTTTGTACTGTGTAATCGTTGACTCGCCCAATCAGCAAATTCGGCTCGGGTACAACTATTGGTGGTATTTTTTCCTTGGCCAGACAATACCTTATAAATAATTAATGACTTTGCAGGATTAGGGTGTGAAGCAAAATCAATAATTTTACGAACCGACCACTGCGCACCTAATAAGTTATTGGTGTATACACCACCGGGGTGAAAATCAAAATGATGGGAAACTTCACTACGTCGAACTTCATTAGCCGCGTTATAAACCTTTTTTAGTTGCTCGGGAGAGATATCAAAAACAGTACCGATATTTGTCATTGCTTGTTCAATATGCTGTTCGGTGATCTCGAGTTTATCAAAAGGTGGCTTTTCAATTGGCTTAAAACGCATTAAGGCAAAAGGGTATTTTCGCCACGGAAAGAAATTATTAAACACCAAAGCAACGATAAAAATAACACTACAGTTTAATAATACCGGACTGATTAAATAGAAATAACCAAGATCAACGATCTGCTGCCCACCAATAACGGCCGTTAACGCAGTAGCGCCACCAGGTGGATGAATGCAACGGCAAAGGTGCATAGCACCAATAGCTAGGCCAACAGCAAGGGCTGCAGCAAAGGCCATGTCGTTAACTAATAAATTACACGAAACGCCGACAAAGGCAGAAATAATGTTGCCACCAAATATTGCCCAAGGTTGAGATAAAGGACCATGCGGTACAGCAAATAATAGTACAGTAGCTGCGCCCATTGAAGTAATAACGGCGACAGCTCCTTGAATGTCTAACAGGGAAAAACTAATAGTACAGACAAAAAATAAACTTAACATACCACCCAAGGTTGCAACTAGTTGCTCACTAGCCATAGCTTTGGGTTGAAAACCTAACCAAGACGACATTTTATTCCTAAAGTGCTGCAAATGATTTGCTAAGATAAATGTTTTTACAATCTATTCAAGTAAAAATCTAATTGAGTATTGAGTATGTTTAGTTAAAAGGCTTATGATGAAGATACACCTAGTGTTTTCCTTTTAGTTATCGTGAGATTTTCCATGTTTTTTCATTCACGACGAATGATTATCAAATTATTCTGTGTTTATATTTTATCACTTGGCGTTTATGCCAATAGTTTTGCTGAACAAACGAGCGCAAGAAAAACCTTCGAATTAGCGGAAAAAACCTTGTTAAAAGGTAATCAATCGCGGTTTGATGAGTTGTATCAAAGTTTACATTATTATCCGTTACAACCTTATCTTCAGCAGAAAAAACTAATAAAAAATATGCGCTTATCTGATGCTAAAGAAATAGATACTTTTTTAGCAACTTATCGTGGAACACCACTTGATTGGCCATTACGAAAAAAATGGCTGAATTATTTAGCTAACAAAAACCAAAGCGCGTTATTTCTAAAATTTTATAAACCTACCAGTAATGCTGATTTAACCTGTAAGTTTCATCGTTATCAATTAAAAGCGGGAGTTAGCGCTGCGGTAGTATTGCCAAAAGTAACTAAACTTTGGCAAGTGGGTAAATCACAGCCTAAATCCTGTGATCCTTTATTCAAAATTTGGCAAGAAAAAGGCTATCGAACAACCGAAGTGATATGGCAACGCATCGTCATTACTGCAGATGGCGGGAAATCAACGTTATTGCCGTATTTGATTAAACAATTACCGAAAAAAATGCGTAAAAAAGCAGAGTTGTGGCGGAGCGTAAGAATAAATCCTGCCTATGTCGCTAACTTGTCACGCTTTACCAAAAAAGATAAAAAAGAAACCGAAATAGTTACTTATGCCTTAAAACGTTATATCTGGCGTGATCCTGATCGAGCAATTAAAGTATTTGAACAAGCTAAAAAACAGTTTCCGTTTAATAACAAACAATTGGATGAAATAACGGAAAGATTTGCAATCGCCTTAGCTAGTAAAGGTCACAATCAAGCCACCACATGGCTGAATAAGCTCAATGATCAACAATATAGCGCCAGTTTAATTCAATGGCGCATTACTGAGTTATTGCGTGATGAAGATTGGCCAGCAATTAAAACCGAATTATTAAGTTTTCCTAAAAGCCAACAAGAACGTTTGCAATGGCGTTATTGGTATGGTCGCAGTTTATTAAAAACAGGTGATTATGCCCAAGCGGAGGCTGTGTTAACCGAAGCCGCTAAAGAACGACATTATTATGGTTTTTTAGCCGCAGGTTTAATTAATAAAAAGGTTAACTTACGAGACATACCGTTAACCATCACTGAACGTGAAAAATACCAAGTACTTAATCATTCGGCTGGTAAACGTGCTTTTGAATTTTTTTATTTAGGGCGATATTTAGAAGCGAGAAGTGAATGGAATTATTGGGTGAAGCAACTCAGTGAACGGGAAAAGTTAGTTGCAGCTAAGGTTGCGAATGAACGGGGTTGGTATGATCGCGCTATTTTCATGTTAGCCAATGTTGGTTATTTAGATGATGTTGATTTACGTTTTCCTCTTGCTTTTGCGCCAGAAATTAGTGAACAGGCAAAACACAACACCATTAACCCAGCATGGGCGTTCGCCATTGCCAGACGAGAAAGTTCGTTTATGAGTGATGCTAACTCGTCAGTTGGCGCGACCGGATTAATGCAGTTGATGCCAGCTACCGCTAAACAGTTAGCTAAAAAAACCATGTCACGTAAAAAGCTTCATAATCCTGAAACTAACATTCAATTAGGAACAAAATATTTACGGGAATTATTGGCTCGCCATGATGGTAATCAAATATTAGCAACTGCGGCATATAACGCGGGGCCGTTAAGAGTGAAAGCTTGGTTAAAAGAACGACCTAAATTACCGGCTGATATTTGGATTGAAACGATCCCGTATAAAGAAACACGTGAATATGTCAAAAGTGTAATGGCGTATCAGCAAATATATTTGTTAAAAACCGGCCAAGACGTTAAGTTATTTGAACAGCTCAGCAAAATGGTCATTAACAAACTATGATCATGGATATATTTGTTGATAAATGAACCTTAGGTACGTTTGATGAACACTAGCACGTTTAAAGATTTATATTTAGCTCATGTCGCCGAATTACAAATACGAGCAAAAAATGTATTAAGGCGAGAAGGGCTTGATGGTTTAGTTATTCATTCAGGCAAAGAGCTGAAAATATTTTTAGACGATAATAGTTATCCGTTTAAATGTAATCCGCATTTTAAACATTGGTTACCGTTAACAGACGTAAGTAATTGCTGGTTATTGCTCAACGGCGAAGACAAACCTACGCTGATATATTATCAACCGGTTGATTTTTGGCACCATATTAAAACGCTAGCGGATGAGTTTTGGTGTGACAGTTTTGATATTAAGATCATCAGCCAAGCAAGTGATATTGATCAATTTTTGCCTTACGACAAAGTGGGGTTAGCTTATTTAGGCGAACACATTGAAGTGGCTACCGCTTTAGGTTTTAGCAATATTAACCCTGAGCCGGTGCTTAATTATCTGCATTTTCATCGAGCGTATAAAACCGATTATGAACAAGCCTGTTTACGACAAGCCAATGTTATTGCCTTAAAAGGGCATCAAGCAGCTAAAAATTCTTACCTTAATGGTGATACTGAGTTTGCAATTCAACAAGCTTATTTACAAGCGATCAGCCATTGTGAATCTGAAACGCCATATCAAAACATTATTGCGTTAAATGAACATTCTGCCATTTTACACTACAGCAGGTTAAGCCGGGTTAAACCGAAAGTTGTTCGTTCTTTTTTAATTGATGCTGGCGCTAGTTTTCATGGTTATGGCGCTGATATTACCCGCACCTATGCAAAAGCAGGCAGTCATTTTAATGACTTGATCATGCAATTAGAGCAGCTAATGTTATCGGCGGTTGAGCGGTTAAAACCCGGTATCAGTTATTTAGATTTACATATTAGTGTGCATCGTGATTTAGCGGTGTTATTAAAAGCATTTGATATTATTAAAGTGGATGTTGATACAGCGCTTAACGCTGGAATTGTGGCGAGTTTTTTCCCACATGGGCTTGGTCATCATTTAGGGCTGCAAACCCATGATGTTGGTGGTTTTATGGCGGATGAGCGGGGTACTCATGTTAGCCCACCAGCAGAGCATGCTTTTTTGCGGACTACCCGTTTAGTTGAAGCTAATCAGGTGTTTACTATTGAACCCGGTATTTATTTTATTCCTTCGTTATTGGCACAGTTAAAAGCGAGTTCTCATGCCAGCATGGTGAATTGGCAAATTGTTGAGCAGCTGTCATTATTTGGTGGAATTCGTATTGAAGATAATATTATTGTTCATCAATCCCATAATGAAAATATCAGCCGAATAAAGCTGACTAACTAAAGCGTGTTGATCTTTGCTAAACTACGCCGCCATGTTTAAGCGTGATAAAAAATGATGAATGTTATGGAATTACAAACTAAATGAGTAAGTCGTATTTAGTTGCTAGTGCGGCCGTTGAAGAAGAAACCATAGTTAATCGTAGTCGTTTTATTTGTTATTTATCGCCCTGTACTTCAACAGAAGAAGCACGTGCATTAGTTAAAATACAACAAGCTAATCATCCGCAAGCATCGCATCATTGTTATGCTTATTTATCTGCTGCGCCGGATGATAGCCAACATTATGGTTTTTCGGATGATGGCGAACCAAGTGGTACTGCGGGTAAGCCTATGTTGTCTATGTTACAAGGAGGTAATGTTGGCGAAGTTTGTGCGGTAGTTGTTCGCTATTTTGGCGGCACAAAACTAGGAACCGGTGGTTTACAGCGCGCGTATGGTGCTAGTGTTAGGAATGCGCTGGCGAAATTGCCAACAACAATAAAAATACCTATGGTAGACAAACGGTTAGCGTGTCAATATACCCAAGTTAATGACGTACAGCATTTACTCGAATTATTCGGTGGCAGTATTAAATCGCAAGATTATGGTCAGCAAGTGGTATTTATTTTGTCGTTACCACTTGAACAAGTTGATAATTTTGCGGCACAACTGCAAACTATGTCGGCAGGGCAATTAAGCTTAACGAAAGTTTGATTAAAAAATTCATACCAACACGATAGATAACAAGTGCAATATAAAAACATCATTCGAATTTTAGGTATTTTGGTTGCGTTACTGAGCGTAACTATGTTGCCGCCCGCCATTGTTTCTTTGATTTATCGAGATGGTGGTGGTGTGCCATTTTTAATGGCGTTTATATTGTGTTTTATCACGGGGGTGCTTCATTGGTATCCTAATCGCGAAGAAAAAAGTGAATTACGAGCACGTGAAGGCTTTTTAATTGTTGTTTTATTCTGGACCGTACTAGCGGGCTTCTCGGCAATTCCGTTTATGCTGTTAGAAACCCCGAATATGTCAATAACAGATGCGTTTTTTGAATCGTTTTCTGGCTTAACAACGACGGGGGCGACAGTTTTAACGCAAATTGATGGCTTACCCCATGCAGTTTTATATTATCGCCAACAACTTCAATGGCTTGGTGGTATGGGTATTATCGTACTTGCGGTTGCTGTTTTGCCTATGTTAGGTATTGGTGGCATGCAGTTAT
This sequence comes from Thalassotalea agariperforans, assembly GCF_053470345.1. Taxonomy (NCBI): domain Bacteria; kingdom Pseudomonadati; phylum Pseudomonadota; class Gammaproteobacteria; order Alteromonadales; family Colwelliaceae; genus Thalassotalea; species Thalassotalea agariperforans. The sequence continues at coordinate 52,952 of NZ_JBQMWH010000013.1, forward strand.
ACCGCGCGGAAACTCCTGGGCCGGTTAAAGATTCAAAAATGACGCCCCGGATTGCCGATACCGCAAAACACCTTTGGTATATTTATCTATCCCTGACTATTTTATGTGCATTGGCTTATTGGGTTGCAGGTATGGGGGTGTTTGATGCTATTTGCCATTCATTTTCAACAATAGCCATCGGTGGTTTTTCTACTCATGATGCCAGTATGGGGTATTTTAATAGCCCACAAATTAATTTAGTGTGTGTGTTTTTCTTATTAGTGGCTGGGGTTAACTTTGCTTTGCATTATTCGGCAATTCACGCCCGATCAGTCAAAACCTATTTTTATGATCCTGAATTTAAGGTATTTATTGCAATTCAGGTAATATTAACTTTGATTTGTTTTTCAGTTTTAATGGCACATGGCACTTATAATGATGCTGACGTTGCCTTAGACCAAGCGTTATTTCAGTCTGTTTCTATTAGCACCACGGCAGGTTTTGCAACTACATCATTTGCTGACTGGCCAACGTTATTACCTATATTATTAATTTTTGCCAGCTTTATTGGTGGCTGTGCTGGTAGTACCGGTGGTGGTATGAAAGTTGTTCGCGTGGTGTTGTTATATTTACAAGGCTTACGAGAATTAAACAAGTTAGTTCATCCAAAAGCTATGCTCACTATTAAGTTGGGTAAAAAAGCGTTACCAGACCACGTTGTTTCAGCTATTTGGGGCTTTTTCTCTGCCTATGCTGCCGTATTTGTGATTTGTATGTTGTTATTACTTGCTACGGGCATGGACGATATTACTGCCTTTACCGCTGTTGCAGCCTGTTTAAATAATTTAGGCCCAGGTTTAGGGGAAGTAGCGGCAAACTTTGCTGGCATTAATGACTTTTCTAAGTGGGTACTTATTCTTGCGATGTTATTTGGCCGTTTAGAAATATTTACCTTATTAGTGTTATTTACGCCGGCGTTTTGGCGTTCATAACGCTTATACGGAGTGGTATTAAAAGTAAATAGCACTTACTTGGAAGAGTTTTTCCACATCAGAAATATAGCCCTTGTTCACTAAGAAAATAATAACATGATCTTCTTCGCGAATAACGGTATTGGAATGGGCGATCACCACTTCATCGCCACGCACAATGGCTCCTATGGTGGTACCAGGCGGTAATTTAATGGATTTTATTTCACGGCCAACCACTTTTGATGCGTTTTCGTCACCTTTAGCAACAATTTCTATCGCTTCAGCTGCGCCACCACGAAGACTATAAACATTTTTAATAGAACCACGACGCACGTGGGTTAATAACGCTGAAATCGTTGCGTGTTGCGGTGAAATGGCGATATCGATATTGCTGCCATGAACTAAATCAACATAAGCGTTACGTTGGATCAATACCATGGTTTTACGAACACCTAAATGTTTAGCAAGTAACGATGACATAATATTGGCTTCGTCATCATTGGTTACCGCAATAAAAACATCAAATTGATCAACGTGTTCTTCCATTAATAATTCTTGATCGGAAGAGTCACCAACAAAAACTAGGGTTTTATCGAGCTTAGATGCCAACTTACTGGCACGTGCTGGATTGCGTTCAATTAATTTAACTTGATGATTTTCTTCTAAAATAGCAGCTAAACCAGCACCTATATTACCACCACCTACTATCATGATACGTTTATAAGCGGGCTCTAATTTTTGGAGTTCGTTCATTACCGCACGAATATGAATGCTGGCGGCAATAAAAAACACTTCATCATCTGCTTCAATTACGGTGGTGCCTAATGGACGGATCGGTTTTCCGTTACGGTAAATAGCGGCTACCCGGGTATCAATATTCGGAATATGTTCTTTTAGCGTAGAAAGGGCATGGCCAACTAATAAGCCGCCGTAATAAGCTTTAACCGCCACTAAACTAACTTTACCGTCAGCAAATTCTAATACTTGTAAGGCACCTGGGTAATCAATTAAACGGGCAATATCACGGGTAACAAGTTGCTCAGGAGCAATAACGTGGTCAACCGGAATATGTTTATTATGAAAAAGTTCGTCTTTACGTTTTAATATTTGGCTTGAGCGAATACGGGCAATTTTACGGGTGGTATGAAATAAACTATAACAAATTTGGCAAGCGATCATGTTGGTTGAGTCATCGCTGGTCACTGCGATGATCATGTCAGCGTCTTCTGCACCCGCTTTTTCTAAAACATCAGGATGGCTGCCGTGACCGGTTACTACCTGTAAATCCATTTTGTCTTGTAGTTCACGTAACTTATCTTGATTACTATCAATTAGGGTGATTTCATTTTGCTCACCCACTAAGTTTTCAGCTAATGTACCACCAACTTGTCCGGCACCAATTATTATAATTTTCATTTAATTCTTATCATACGTAAATGATTGTATTTCGACTTGAACAGCAGCTTAGCTTTTTATTAACTTAGCGTAATAAAAGCCATCCATATTCTGCTCACTGGGTAAAATTTGCCAACCGATTTGGTCGCTATCATTAATTTTTACCAAGGTTGCGTCACTATTATTTGCGAGAAACTGTTCAATTTGTTGATCATTTTCTTGCGGTAAAATACTGCAAGTGGCGTATAGCAAAGTACCACCTGACTTTAGCAAAGGCCAAATGTTTTTCAATATTTGTTGCTGCAAGGCACTCAACTTTTCAATGTCATCCGCTTTTCTTAACCATTTAATATCAGGATGACGACGAATTACACCGGTAGCTGAGCAGGGCGCGTCTAATAAAATACGGTCATAAAGTTTACCGTCCCACCAAGTATCAGGCTGGGTTGCGTCACCCGCAATTAAATGTGCGTCTAGCTGAAGCCGTTGCAAGTTCTCTTGCACTCGGCTTAAACGATGCGCTTCAACATCAATGGCGGTCATTTCTAAACTAGGCTCTAGCTCTAACATATGACAAGTTTTACCACCAGGTGCGGCGCAACAATCGAGAATACGTTCACCAGCTTGAGCTTGTAATATGACCGCGGCTTGTTGAGCTGCAGCGTCTTGTACCGAAACATGGCCGTCACTAAATTGTGGTAATTTATTAACATCAATCGGATTGGTTAATAACAAAGCGCCTGAGGTTTTATCTTGCTGGCAAATTTCAATGTCTAGTTGAGCGAGTTTTTGTTGGTACTGTGCAACACTGTTATGCTGTTGATTAACTCGTAACCACATGGGCGGACGGGCTAGATTGGCAACTAAAATATTTTGCCACTGCTCGGGATAAGCCGCTTTGACTTTATTGATAAACCAACTGGGATGATTGAAGACGATTGGCTCAGGTAATGTGCTCTGAGATTCATTATTAGCTTGAGCGCGTTGAAAGCTACGCAATACGGCATTAACTAAGCCTTTTAAATGGGTGTTTTTTAGCGGTTTACATGCGTTTACTGTTTCACTTAAGGCGGCGTGATCAGGAATGCGCATATATTTTATTTGATAAACACCCACCAACATTAAAAAATGAAAAACCCGTTGTTTACCTTTTAATGGCTTGTCGATAAATTGTCGAACGTCATTTTCTAATTCAGGTAAATAACGCAAAACCCCAAAACAAAGTTCTTGTAATAAGGCTTTGTCTTTTACTTCGGCTTTTAATTGAAAATCAGGTAATTCTTCTGACAAGCTTCGGCCTTTATCGACAACGTTAAAGGTACATTTTGCCGCTAGCGCGCGGATGTTAGCTGCCATTATTGTCCTTGTCTTTCTGGTGCGTTATTTTCAAGCACTAAAGTGCCATTGATTGCTTGACCAACAATAAACCATTCACCGCGAGCATTTAAGATATCAGCTACCGGCATGGCTTTTTTCCCCGGTATTTGAATAACTTCTAATTGCAGAGCTTGTTCACCCGTAGCAACCACAATACCTTGTTTGTCGGCTTGGATAATAATGCCGGGCTTGGCATTGCTGTGATTTTCAACAATACTCGCTTGCCAAATACGGATGCGGTGTTGTTCTATTTTACCGTTTTTGTTTTCATTGAAAGTAAATTGTGCGACTGGCCATGGAATATAAGCGCGAATTTTTCGATCAAGTTCGCTGGCGCTAAGTTGCCAATGACACTCAGCTTCATTTTTATCTAATTTAGCAGCATAAGTTGCTAGATTATTATCTTGCGGCTGAGCTTGATGTTTTCCTTCACTCATTAACGCTAAAGTATCGATTAATGCGATAGGGCCTAATTCAGCTAATTTTTCATATAAAGATGCGCTGGTATCGGTTGCGGTAATGTCGCAAGTGGCTTTTAAGATCATTGCACCAGTATCAAGCCCTTTATCCATTTGCATAATGGTAACACCAGTTTCAGCATCGCCAGCTTCTAAAGAGCGTTGAATAGGGGCAGCGCCACGCCATTTAGGTAAAATAGAGCCATGCACGTTAATACAGCCTAAACGTGGTGAGTTTAAAATCACCTCAGGTAATAACAAACCGTAAGCAACAACAACCATTACATCTGCGTTATAGCTGGCTAATTGTTGTTGATCACTTTCTTCTTTAAAGTTGTGGGGCTGTTCAACGGTAATATTATGTTCAAGCGCTAATAGTTTGGTGGCGCAAGCGGTTAATTTTTTGCCGCGACCTGCTGGTTTGTCGGGTGGACAATATACGGCAATAACATTGTGTTCTGAGTTGATTAATGCCGCTAAATGTTTAGCGGCAAAATCAGGTGTACCGGCAAAAATGATATTAAGAGGTTTTGACAAAATGTTGTCCTGATCAGTCTATTTATTTTAAACGAGCTTCTTTTTCTAATTTAGTTTTAATGCGCTGGCGTTTTAGTGGTGATAAATAATCAACAAATAAAATTCCGGCTAAATGATCTAATTCATGTTGAATACAAATACTTAATAATTCATCACCGTCTAAGGTAAACTCTTTACCATCGCGATCTAATGCTTTTACTGTAACTCGTTCATGACGAGTTACTTTTGCGTAACAACCTGGTACCGATAAACAGCCTTCTTCATTAACAAAAGTTTCGTCACTTTTTTTAATGATTTCAGGATTAATAAAAGTCAGTGGCGTTTTGGTGTCGTCACTTGAAACATCCATCACAACAATACGTTGGTGAATGTTGACTTGGGTTGCGGCTAAGCCAACCCCGTTTTCTTCATACATGGTATCGAACATGTCGTCGACAATTTTGCGGATATCATCAGTAACTTCAGTTACTTCCGCAGCTTTAGTTCTTAATCTTTCATCAGGGAAACGTAGTACAGGTAAAATGGCCATAATTCTTCAAAACAATTAGCGATAAATGAAATTCAATGTTATGTTCTAATTTTAGCTATTAAATCAAATTAATAATAGTGTTTTAGTGTTATACCTGAATTTGCTGACAATTTTGTCGTTAATTTAGGGTAAATATAAGAAAACAGGCAGGATCGCATGTTTAAAAAACTTCTCATTATCATTTTAAGTGCATTATTACCGATGTTGTCGGTAGCTGATGTTTTAACCATTAAAAAAGACGCTCCCACATCTTATGTTGTTAAAAAAGGTGATACCCTTTGGGATATCTCAGGTATCTTTTTAAGTCAACCTTGGTTGTGGCCTAAACTTTGGCGCTTAAATCCAGAAATTAATAATCCTCATTTAATTTATCCGGGTGATGAATTACGTTTGGTGTTTGATGAAAAAGGTGAGCCGATGTTAGTGCGAGGTAAGCCGGAATTAAAATGGTCACCTAAGGTGCGCACCACGTTAAAAGATCAAAACCCAGTAGCGACTATTCCACTAAGTGTTATTTCGCCATTTTTAAAATATGACTTTATTTTAACCGAAGCTCAAATTGACAACGCTCCTTATGTTTTAGGTAGTGATGAAGGACAAAAGTCGAGCATTGAAGGCTTTAAACTTTATATTAATGATGATTTAGTCGTTAACAAAGCTTATGGTATTTATCATCAAGGTGAGGAAATTATCGACCCTGAAACAGGAGAGTCTTTAGGTTTTCACGCTATTCTAGTTGGCTCAGGCAAGGTTATCCGTGAAGGTAATATGGCGGATAAAGTTCCTTCAACATTATATGTTGATAATGCGAAACAAGAGATCCGCTCTGGCGCTATTGTTTTACCGGTAAACGAAGGGCAGCTTTACCCTTCGTATTTTACGATGCAAGCGGTTAATAGTGATGTCGAAGGGCAAATTATTAGTTCAGCAAGCGATGTCCGAGAATTTGGTAAATTGGAAGTTGTGCTGATTAATAAAGGGAATAAACATAGTGTTAACCCTGGTGATATTCTCACTATTAAACGAACTAGCCCTGGTGTGTTAGAAACAAATGATGGCCCTGTTTATACCGCCGATGCATCTCGCTGGAGCCGGTTAGCAAGTGCTGACAATTCTGATTATAAAATGCCGGCTGAAAACTTAGGTACGAGCATGGTTTTTAAAGTTTATGATGAGGTTAGTTTAGCGCTCATTTTAAAAAGTAGTAAACCTATACGCTTAAACGACATTGTTTCAGCGCCTTAATTGATTTGCACTGCTAATTAATTCCTTTCTAAAAATATACGGGTGAATATTTACTAATTCACCCGTTTCTACTAAACCTATAAGAACATATCATACTCAAACAACCTCAAGATGCAGGTTCGGTGTAAATTAGAAATGTCTTAAGGCGCAGGTTATATGTTCTAAAAGCAACCTTGTTAGGTCAAAAATGTTTCTAAATCAGCCATAAGGAACGGCTGAGCATCTTAAAGTGATTTGGGTATATCGCTTAAGGAGGAGCAAATTGGTACGTTCAACACTTCATTACTGGTTAGCTTTAAAAGCCATTCCGCGTTTGTCGGTAGCTAAAAAAATCACCTTGGCTGAAGAGGTAGGGTTAGAAAAGTTATTTAGTTCGGAGATAGCGCTATCGGTTTTAGGCTTGTCGGCAAATCAAATGGCAGCGATTGTGAAACCGAATTGGCAAAAAATAGAGGCTATTATTGCCGCTTGTGAGCGTTGTCATTGCCAAATAATTAGTTTTGATGATGTTGATTACCCGACACAGTTAAAACAAATTTATGACCCACCATTAGTGTTATTTATTCAAGGGAATAAAGCGCTGTTATCAAAAGATCAGTTAGCTATTGTTGGTAGCCGCTCAGCCAGTATTAGCGGTAAAGAAACCACTAAAAAATTAGCCAGGGAGTTATGGCAAGCAGGGGTTGTTGTGACCAGTGGTTTAGCGATAGGCATTGATGGTAACGCCCATAAAGCGGTGGTAGATTGTCAGGGGCATACCATTGCAGTGGTGGCAACAGGATTAGATATTGTCTACCCCAGTCGTCATAAAGTGCTGGCGCATACTATTTTGGAATGTGGCGGCGCTATTGTCAGTGAATTTCCGCCTGGCACAGTAGCCAAAGCGGGGCATTTCCCTAAACGTAATCGTATTATTAGTGGCTTATCAAAAGGTGTTTTAGTGGTGGAAGCTGAGCTTAAAAGTGGCTCGTTAATTACCGCGAGAACTGCCTTAGAGCAAAATCGCGAAGTATTTGCTGTACCGGGCAATATTGCTAACCCTCAAACAAAAGGCTGTCATTGGTTAATTAAACAAGGCGCTAAACTTGTTGATGAGCTTGCCGATATATTTAATGAGTTAGAATTTACTCGTTTATCGGGTCTAGATAAACAATGTAACAATGATGTTAACCGATTAAAAAAGGATGAAAAATTTTCAAATAATGAACAAAAAGGCTTGTTTATCGACCCATTGTTAGCTAGTGTTGGAGATGAAACTACACCCGTTGATATTGTAGTTTCTCGGTCTCAGCTTCCCATTGAGGAGGTGCTAAGTCGGCTGACCATGCTTGAGCTTAAAGGTCTGGTAACAGCGGTACCAGGTGGCTATCAAAGACTTATTAAGGGGTAATTTATGTTTGATATTTTAATGTACCTTTTTGAGAACTACATCCATTCAGAAGCTGAAGTGATGGTAGATCATGACATTCTCACAGACGAACTTACCCGCGCTGGATTTCATCAAGATGAAATTTATAAAGCGCTAACATGGTTAGAAAAGTTAGCTGCGTTGCAAGACGTTGAAGCTTATCCTTTTTTAACCCGTGCGGTTGGCCAAAGCTTCCGTATTTATACTGATGAAGAAATGATGTTGCTTGACGCAGAATGTCGTGGTTTCATTATGTTTCTTGAACAAGTGAATTTACTCGACTTTACCACTCGTGAAATGGTGGTTGACCGAGTGATGGAATTAGACACACAAGATTTTTCACTAGATGATTTAAAGTGGGTGATCTTAATGGTGTTGTTTAATGTACCAGGGCAAGAATCGGCTTATTCACAAATGGAAGATTTAATCTTCGACGAACAGCCTGACGGTCCATTACACTAATTTAGTAAATAATACTTAACCTGAACTCGGGATAAGAAATTAGCTAACTATATGAAATACATATATTTTGATATTTTCTTTATTCTAGCTTGATGTTTTTTCTTAGTACAAGGCAAATTTAAGCGCCAATAGCGAGCCTATTGCAATTAAATTTAACGCAGTAATAAGGAAAAACAGCTGCTAGAAAGCAAGTTGTTATACCGAGTTCAGGTTATTTATTGTGATAAGCAGCTTCGGCTGCTTATGTGTTTATCTGTGCCTGATTTATGGCATAATTAGGTTGTTATTTAATTCACTTGTGTAATTTATGTCTGACTCAGAACAACCACTTTTTACTAAACATGAACATGCCTTAGAAAAGGCTGATGAACCGTGTCCAGAATGTGGCAGTGAATTAACCATTAAACATGGTAAATCAGGTGCTTTTTTTGGTTGTGTTAGTTACCCCAATTGCCAATATACTCGGCCAGTTGTTGAACATGAGCGAGTTGAAGATAAAATTCTGCCAGGTTCCCAATGCCCAAAATGTCAGCACCCATTAGCGGTAAAGCAAGGTCGTTATGGTATGTTTATTGGTTGTACCAACTTCCCTGATTGTGATCATATTGAAGGTAATAACCAAAAAGATGATGCTGGCGTAGCTTGTCCAAGTTGTAAAAAAGGCGAACTATTTGAAAAGTCGAATCGCTTTGGTAAGACTTTTTATGCTTGCGATCAATATCCAAAATGTAAATATGTTATTAATTACCCGCCGGTTGGTGAAGCGTGCCCCGATTGTCGATGGCCAATTATGGTAAAACGTACTATGGCAAGTGGTGAAGTACATGTTTGCCCACAAAAAAAATGTGGCTGTAAAATAAAAATACCTGCAAGTTAGCAGGTATTTAAAAGGGCAAGTTTAACGTTAAGTTCTTCTAGTTTACGGTTAACTTCTTTTGATAATCAGTCGCAAACTCAGTTAATGCTGAAAATGCCGTTTGACCAAGTAATTGTGCTAACTGACATAAACGCTGTGCTAATTCAGTTTCATCTTTGCCACTTACGTTAATATGGCCCATTTTTCTACCAGCACGTTTTTCTTTACCATACCAATGAATATTAACGCTTGGAATAGCTAATAAGGTGTCGGGTACTGCATCTTCACCAATAATATTAATCATTGCAGTTGGGCGTATAAGTGCAGTGCTACCTAAAGGTAAACCACAGATAGCGCGCAGGTGGTTTTCAAATTGGCAAGTGTCGGCACCTTGTTGTGTCCAATGACCTGAGTTATGCACACGAGGGGCAATTTCATTAACTAACAGTTGCTCACCTACTTGGAAAAACTCAATGGCTAAAATACCAACATAGTCGAGTTTTTCAGCTAACTTAGTAAATACCGCTTGAGCTTGAGCTTGGAGTTTATCATTGCTTGGCACGGCAACAGAAACACTTAAAATACCATTGTCATGATGATTTTCAGTTAACGGATAGACCGCAATTTCACCCTGAGTATTACGAGCGCCAACTAATGAAACTTCACGATCAAAAGGTACCATTTGCTCAGCAATAATGCCTTGCGGTACAGAAGAGGTGGCATTGGCAATAAACTCAGACATTTCTTGCCATAAGGCATCAGCTTGTTCGGCTGATTTCATTCGCCATTGGCCTTTACCGTCGTAACCTTCTAAAGCACTTTTGAAAATAATCGGTAATGAAAGTTGGCTTAAAACGGCGTCAAAATCCGCTTTAGTTTCAACAATAACGTGTTTAGCATTAGCCACTTGGCAGCTTTCAAGTAAGTTTTTTTCTAAGCGGCGATCACCACCTATTTTAATAGCTTGGCTGCTTGGGTATAAGTTACCGGCACTTTCGCATTCGGCTAAAATATTATGAGCAATATGTTCAAATTCAGCGGTAATTACTTCTGACTTTTGCATACCTTGAGCAAGGTCGCCATAACTGTGTTCAGGCGCAACTGGGTGAACAACCTTGTTGCTACGAACATCAAAGGCTTTAACATCAATATTAAGCGGTGCACCCGCTAAATTCATCATGCGAGCTAATTGACCAGCTCCTAAAACCAACACGTTTTTCATTAAAATAACCGCCTATTCTGCAGGGTTCGGGTTGTTAAGTATTGTTTGTGTTTGTTCCGTTCTAAATTTAACAATATTTTCCATAATGGCGGCGTCATGTACGGCAATAATTTGTGCCGCTAATAAACCCGCATTAGCCGCACCAGCTGTGCCAATAGCTAATGTACCTACAGCAATACCTTTTGGCATTTGGACAATAGATAATAGTGAATCTTGACCACTTAATGCTTTTGATTGTACCGGTACACCTAACACAGGTAATGGCGTGTATGCTGCTGTCATGCCAGGTAAATGCGCTGCACCACCAGCACCAGCGATGATAACACTAATACCATTGGCTTGAGCTGCTTCAGCATATTCAGCTAATAAATGAGGTGTTCTGTGAGCTGAAACCACTTTGGTTTCGTAAGGAACCTGCAATAAATCTAACATTTCTGCTGCATGTTGCATGGTTGGCCAGTCTGATTTTGAACCCATGATTATACCGACTTTCATGATATCTCACTCTGTAATTGCTTTGCTAAGTCTGTGAATAATTTCACCGCGAAAATTAAGCCGAGCATTATACCTATGTTTGAACAAATACGGAAACATCTGCATTTTATTTGCTCAGTTTAAATTGTGCTTTTGACAAATTAGGTGGCAAAATTTGGTTCAAATAAGAGAAAGCCTTTATAATGCGGCAACTGAATTTACTGATGGCTTATTTTGATAAGATGAATAATGAAATAGCAGCATACCAGCAAGGTGGTATCTTGGCTTACCCAACTGAAGCGGTTTTTGGTTTAGGTTGTGACCCTGACAATCAAGCGGCGGTTGAAAAACTGTTAGTGATTAAACAACGCCCTGTTGAAAAAGGCTTAATTTTATTGGCCGCCAATTATTCACAGTTATTACCTTATGTTGATGATGAAAAATTGTCAGCACAGCAGCGGGCATTAATTTTGTCTCGTTGGCCTGATGGTATTACGCAAGTGTTACCCGCTAAGGCAACACTTGGTAAGTATTTAACCGGACAATTTGATACCATAGCGGTACGAGTAACAAGCCAGCCTGATGTGGTTGCTTTATGTAATGCCACTAATAAACCGATTGTTTCTACTAGTTGTAATACAACGGGGAAAACACCAGCAAGAAGCTATCAAGAAATTGAGCCGGTGATATGCCAGCAAATCGACTTTATTATTAAAGGTCAAACTTTAGGCTTTACACAACCATCTACTATTATTGACGGGTTAACTGGAGAAACTTTTCGCACATGAGCCAAGTAAACATTGACGTTGTTATCGACTATTTAAAATCGCTCCAAGACCATATTTGCCAAGCGTTAGAAACGGCAGATGGTAGTGGCAAATTCATCGAAGATACTTGGCAGCGCGCCGAAGGTGGCGGTGGTAGAACTCGAGTGTTAACTGATGGCACTGTGATTGAACAAGGCGGGGTGAACTTTTCTGTGGTGAGTGGCGATAAGCTACCGCCATCAGCTACCGCTCATCGCCCTGAATTAGCGGGTCGAACTTGGCAAGCTTGTGGCGTTTCATTAGTGATTCATCCAAAAAATCCGTTAATTCCAACGTCACATGCCAATGTTCGTTTTTTTGTTGCTGAAAAAGCCGGTGAAGCGCCAGTGTGGTGGTTTGGTGGTGGTTTTGATTTAACCCCGTTTTATCCTTTTGACGAAGACGTCAAACATTGGCATCAAACCGCAAAAGATCTTTGTCAGCCGTTTGGTGATAATGTTTATGCCGAGCATAAAAAATGGTGTGATGACTACTTTTATTTAAAACATCGTGACGAAACTCGTGGTGTTGGTGGTTTGTTTTTTGATGATTTAAATCAATGGGATTTTGACTCTTGTTTTAATTACATTAAAGCGGTGGGTGAAGGTTTTGTGAATGCTTACGTTCCCATTATGAATAAACGCAAAAATGAACACTACAGTGATGCAGAGCGGCAATTTCAGTTATATCGTCGTGGTCGTTATGTGGAGTTTAATTTGGTTTTTGATCGCGGCACTTTATTTGGCTTGCAATCCGGCGGCCGAACCGAATCTATTTTAATGTCAATGCCACCACTGGCGCGTTGGCAATATAATTATCAACCAGAAAGTGATTCTGCCGAGGCAAAATTACAACAATATTTAGTGCCTAGAGATTGGCTAACTGAATTAGCTTAAAGGCTTTATCATGACATTTTACAGCCGTTGGCTTTTGTTGCTGGCATTTTTATTGGTGACCGGTTGTGCCGTTATTGGTGTTAATTATTACGATGAATTATTTGGTCCTGAGCAAATACAAGACCGTTTAGTTGTCGATACATCAGCAGACGGTAATATTTATTTAAATCAAGTGAAACCGATATTAGAAAGTCGCTGTGTTGTTTGTCATGGTTGTTACGATGCTCCTTGTCAATTAAAGCTAAGTTCACCAGCAGGTATTGATCGTGGTTTAAGTAAAGCACTTGTTTATGACGGTACACGTTTGCTGGCATCAGAACCTTCACGAATTTTTGTTGATGCACAAACAACCAAACAATGGCGTGATAAAGGCTTTAAACCAGTATTAAATGAACGTCAACAACTGGCCAGCACAAATATTGCTGCCGGTTTATTAGCACAAAGTTTATTACTGAAACAAAAAAATCCGTTGCCAGAAGTGGCCGTGCTAGGTGATGAATTTAATTTTGCGTTAGACCGCGAACAAACTTGCCCAAGTAGTGAAGAATATTCGCACTTTGCTCAGCAAAAACCGCATGCAGGTATGCCTTACGGTTTACCGGCTATATCAGAGCAAGCGTTTACAACCTTAGATTATTGGTTGAAGCAGGGCGGTAAAATGGCCAACATTCCTGCACCTGATCAAGGTAATTTAGCTGAGGTTGCTAAGTGGGAAGCTTTTTTTAATCAACACGATAATAAAAGCCAGTTGATGAGTCGTTATATTTACGAGCATTGGTTTTTAGCTCATTTACATTTTCCTCAGTACGGTAGCTCTTCATTTTTTAAATTAGTGCGCTCAAGTACGCCGCCAGGGCAACCAATTCAAGTAATTAATACCCGTCGACCTTATGAAAACCCTAAAGTTAAGCCGGTGTATTATCGTTTAATGCATGATACACAAACAATATTAGCTAAAACCCATTTACCGCTAGCATTAAATGACGCTAAATTAGCACGTTTAGAAGCGTTATTTTTAACACCAGGTTATCAAGTAAACACTTTACCTAGTTATCAAGCAGAGGTTGCCTCAAATCCGTTTAAAGCATTTACGGATCTACCAATTAAATCTCGTTATCAATTTTTATTAGATGATGCACAGCTTTATATTATGGGCTTTATTAAAGGGCCTGTGTGCAGAGGGCAAGTCGCGTTAAATGTTATTAATGATAATTTTTGGGTAGTGTTTGCTGACCCTGATATCACCAGCACTTTAGCAATTGACCATTTTTTAACGTTTCAAAAAGATATGCTGGCGCTACCTGCTAAAGATGAAAGTAATGCAACCGCGTTTAATTGGCTAAGTTATGTCCATCGAGAAAGTAAATATGTTGAGGCCAAAGGAGCTATTTCTAATTTAGTGTTTGAAAAGGGTAAAAATCTCAATGAACAGCTGATTTGGCAAGGGCAAAACTATAATGACAATGCCGCGTTAACGATTTTTCGCCATAACGACAGCGCCTCGGTTGTTAAAGGCTTAGTGGGTGAAAACCCTAAAACGGCTTGGGTAATGGATTATCCGTTATTTGAACGTATACATTATTTATTAGTGGCTGGTTTTGATGTTTATGGCAATGTTGGTCATCAGTTAACTACACGTTTATATATGGACTTTTTACGGTTAGAGGGCGAAAAAAACTTTTTAGCTTTATTGCCTTTAGCACAGCGGAAAAAAATTCACGATTATTGGTACCGTAAAGCCTCACCAAATTTGGTAGAATTATTGAAAAAAAATAATAATAATTTTGTGCAGCCTAGTGGTATTCAATATCAAACCGATGATCCGCAGGCTGAGTTATACAGCATACTTAAAAAACATTTAAAGTATGTTAATAAACCTGTTTATCAAGTTGAGTCAGAGTCGCCATTATTAGCGTTGAATTCTTTACCAAGCCAAGCGGTAAACTTGTTACCACAAGTGTCATTTATCTTGGTAAAACAACAAGAGGGCTATCAAGCTTATACTTTATTACATAATAACGCTCACTATAATATTTCAAGTTTATTAAACGAAGCCGAGCAACGAGAATATTCTCAAGACAAGGCTTTAATCGTGAAAGGTTTTATTGGTGATTATCCTGCGGCTATTTGGCATATAACGGATCAGCAGCAAGCCGACTTTGTTACGGCATTAGCGGGCATGACGAATGAGCAGCATTATCGAGATATTAAAACGCGTTTTGCTATTCGTAGAACCCATCCTAACTTTTGGTTTTATAGTGATTTAATTCACCAATTAGCAAAACAAGAGCAAGGCATTGCGTTTGGGTTATTTGATTATAATCGGTTAGAAAATCGTTAGGTCATATTTTATTCATTTTTACTCGTTATGATGCAAAATAGGTTTATTATTTCAAATCGTTAAAAGGAAATTTTTTGTGACAACAGATAAAAAAGTTAGCCATTTAGGACGTTTAGGGCCCGCAACTAAAAACAGTATTGCCGGTTTAATTGCCGCTTATCAAAATGAAATGGCTTTTAAACAAGAAGTGTTTTTATTAATTGTATTAACACCGGTGGCTTTATTAATTAGTGATGGTTTTGTCGAATTTTCACTATTAATGTTAGCGATTTTAGGAATATTAATTGCTGAACTATTAAATTCAGGCATTGAAGCTGTGGTTGACCGTGTTGGCTTAGAACGCCATGAATTAAGCGGTCGCGCGAAAGATTTAGGCTCTGCTGCTGTGTTTGTTGCCATTTGTTATTTTTTAATGGTTTGGGGCTACAAACTGGTTACTTACTTTTTCTTATAATTTATTGAATTATTAATATTATTAAAGCTCTGATAGGTTATATAAAAATTCAATTAGGATAGGTTAATGAATTATTTACCAATGCTTGTCGGGCTCATTTTTAGTTTAGTGAGTACTATCAGTTTAGCGTCTGATGGACTAAACGATTTAAAAAATAAATTAAAACAACTTCAGGCTAAAACGCCAATCATAGCCGAGTTAAGAACTTCGTTTGTTGATCAGCATGACGACGACATCAAGCAAGGCGAAGTTAAAGTTTTATTAAAAGACAATCCCACGGGCTTTAGTTTAACTTATAAGACAGAGCAGCTAACCATGATGGCAACTGAAAAAGCGCAAAAAGCCCAAAACGAAGACAGCCCATCACCCACCTTAGATGCCGCTGCTAAATTAAAAGCTGTTGATTTACATCGTGTGTTATCGGCCAGTGAAGATTTTTTGCAGTTTATTAATCGTGGTGAATTTATTGGTGAAAGCATAACGCAGCTTGATGGTCGGAATGTGCGACTATTAACGTTTGCACTACCAATGGAAGTATTAATTCATAATAAAAGAACACGAAAATACGTTGATGACTTTGAAGCGCGTTACCAAGTTTGGCTTGATAATGACGGCACACCGTTAAAAAGTCATCTCGACTTTCAAGGTAGCGGTAGTGCTTATTTAATATTAAACGTTGAAGCCTTTGGACAAGATACTGAGTTTTATCAGGTGATTAATCAACGTTTAGTGGTAAGTAGTAGCCAATCAAGACATGGCTCAAAATCATTTTTTGGTGACTTTGAGCGAAAGCAGCAAAAAACAGTGCAAATTATTCATCCTTAATTATTTATTCTTAGTAATGCATAGTTGAGTTTGATCACGACTAGCATTTTTATCTTTTCTGATTCCAGTAGGCACTGGCATAGAGTTTAGCTTTATCATAGCGGCAATGTTTATTCAGGTAACTTTTTAACTGCTTGATAATACTAGCCTCAGCAGCGATAAAAATAGCACTATTATTCAAGGTTTCACCGACAGTTTTGAGGGCATTTAAAAAATCATCTGTTAATTTATTTGTGGTTACAAACCATTCAATATTGATACCTTCAGGCTTTATTAGAGGTTGAATATCTTGCTTATCAGGTACTTGAATATAAGCGGTGCCAACAGCACTTTCAGGTAACATTTCTAATGTTGCGGCGATGGCAGGTAATGCTGTTATATCACCCAAAAATAAGTGATGTTCAGCGAATAAATCGGTATGTTTTATATCGCCAGGGCCGGCAATACCAAGATAATCACCCGCTTTTGCTTGCAACGCCCAATTACTTGCTAAACCTTGATGATCATTTACAGCAAAGTCGAGAGTTAGAGTACGCTGTTGCTGATCGAATGATCGCACAGTATAGGAACGCATAAACTTTTTGAATCCTAAATATATACCAAGTTTAGGCTTATTATTGGCTGAATTAGGATTAGGAAAAATGACTTTAACATGCGCACTTTTTTTATTGTTTGGAAAATCAGAAAGAGACTCGCCAGTTAAGACAATTCGTTTCATATGTGGAGAAAGCTCTGTCACGGATAATACTTGCGTCATACGCATTTTAGGACCCATATTTTTACCTCCAAATGGTGTTGGTTAATGTAGTTTTTAATATTTTGTTAAAGGCTAAGTTTTAAGTTTGGCTTGAACATGAGCGCTTTATAAAATATAGTTGACAATATCTACTATATTTGCATTAGTAGACTTTGTCAACTAATTCATCATCAATTGGAGAATATAATGGAATTAAGCGAAGCGCTGTTTAGTTTAGTGCATGCAGTGCGTAATCATATGAAAGAAGAAATTAAGCTATTAGCATTAGGGTTATCGCCTATGCATTTAAAATCGCTAAAAGTCATTGCTAGAATTGATGATTGTACAGGTCAAAAACTTGCTGATTTTATGGGACGAGATAAAGCTCAAATTAATCGTTTAATTAAAGAGTTAGTGAAGCAAGAGTTGATTATTAAAGTTGATAATGAACAAGATAAGCGTAGTCAAATTTTGGTATTGTCAGTTAAAGGTAGTGAAAACTTAACCCTTTTTAAAAGGGCAGAAAAAAAAGTATTTTCTCAATTAATAACGGATATACCAGCAGATCAAATTGACAGTTTCATACAAATTGCGCGTAAGCTCGAGCATAATTTGCAATAACCTATGGCTGTTTAATAAAAATAATTATTTTAGTATTTATCAACAAAAATTATTGCTTAGTTTTAGTAAGTTGTTGCAAAATGCGCCACCTTTTATCTACTTGATTAACTAATGCACGTTTTTGAACAATCTTTTGTTGGTGAAATTAATTACCTTAAAGTAGCTAACGACCTTAAAGCTAAAGGTTACAGCGTAATTCATCACGCGTTTGCTGCCGATATAGAAGACGCTTTATTACATTATGTGTTGCAGCTTGATACGGAACAGTTTCAAGAAGCAGCGATTGGTCGTTCAGAGCAACAAACAATTAACCAATTTGTCCGTAGTGACGAAATTCGCTGGATTGATCATCAGCAACCTATTGAGTCTTTATGGTTAAGCCAAATGGAAAAAGTTCGTGTTGAACTAAATCGTTTGTTGTTTTTAGGCTTGTTCAGTTATGAAAGCCATTTTGCTTGTTATCAGCCGGGTGCTTTTTATAAAAAGCATGTTGACGCTTTTAAAGGGCAGGCAAACCGTTTGTTATCAACAGTGTATTATTTAAACCCTAATTGGCAGCCAGAAGAAGGTGGTGAATTGGTGATGTATGATCCTGAACAGCCAGAGCACAAACTCTTTGATGTATCACCAACACTTGGTACTTTGGTGATTTTTCTTAGTGAAGAATTTCCTCATGAAGTGTTACCGGCTTTAAGGAAGCGCCATAGTATTGCTGGTTGGTTTCGCATTAATAATTCAATTGGCGATCAAATTGACCCACCAAGATAATTTTTATCAGCATAGTGTAAAAATTTGATATAGATCATCGTTCAGTTATAGAGTTTTAACTCTAGTTTAATTGTTTGAGCTATATCAAGTTTTGTTATTCAGCGCTGTTTACACTGACCTTAATTAATTTTAAGGACATAGCTCATGAAAAAATCGTTACTTTGTTTAGCATTATTAGCCTCTTTTTCTACTTTTTCGGCTAATTATCAAGCCGGCGACTTTGTTATTCGCGGCGGTTTAACTCAGGTTAAGCCTGATTCAAATCAAGCGGGTATTTCTTTAGATGGAGCAGCATTACCCCTGACTTTATCGCCAGAAGATAATACCCAGTTAGGGTTAAATTTTGTTTATTTTTATGATCAAAACTGGGCGCTTGAAGTGTTAGCGGCAACACCGTTTGATCATGATATTTATTTACAAGACCCAACGGGGGCAACAAACAGTATTTATAATATTGATTTAAACGACGCCAAGCTTGCCAATGTTAAGCAACTGCCACCGACTATTAGTGCCTTATACTATTTCGATACAGCTTCTGTATTTAAGCCTTATCTTGGGCTTGGTATTAACTACACGGTATTTTTTGAAGAAAAGTTTACAGCAACGCCGAAAGCGGCTGGTTTTAGTGATTTATCACTAGACAGTTCGTTTGGCTATTCAGTACAGCTAGGGGCTGATTATTTATTAGATGATCAGTGGAGCTTAAATGTTTCCGCGCGCTATATTGATATTAATACACAAGCAACCTTTAATGTGGAAGATAGTTTAAATGTTGGTGGTTTAGTAGGTAAAGGCAAATCAAATGTTGATATTGATCCTATGGTTTACTCTTTGATGCTAGGTTATAAATTTTAATTACTTAGCGCTAATTTTCAGGCATAAAAAAACCGCATTCAGAGTGTCATGAATGCGGTTTTTATCTTCTGTTTGCTATTTTGTTGCTGCGTCTTCAGCTATTTTTTGCGCTAACATACTTAATTCAGCGGCTTTAAACGTATGGGCTTGGCTCATTGCATGTTCGGTGCGATTAATAACATCTAAAATTAATTGTCCAAAATACGGAAAAGATGATTGTCCTAAACAATCAATTTCTCGTTCCTTTTCGCCATTGGTAATGAATATTTTTGATGCTGGTGCTTGGCGTGCAACATCGTTGTACTTACGGCATTCGATATTGCCTTCTGTACCAATAATAATGGTACGGCCATCGCCCCAAGTTGCTTGACCTTCAGGGGTAAACCAGTCAACACGGGTATAAAATGAAGCGCCATTATCTCCGGTTAGCGATACTTCACCAAAGTCTTCTAACCCAGGCTTGTCGGCGTTGTTAAAGTTTTCAATGCGGGCAAAGTTAATGGTGGCATCGGTTGCTCCAGTGTAAGTTAAAAACTGCTCTACTTGGTGTGACCCTATATCGGTTAAAATACCGCCGTAACATGTTTTATCAAAAAACCAATCTGGACGAGTCGCTTTTGCTAATCGATGAGGCGCTAAATTGATCACTTGTAGTACACGGCCAATGGCACCTTGTTTAATAAGCTCACCTGCTTCAAAAGCTGCTTCATTATGTAAACGCTCGGCATAATAAACCGCATAGATGCGACCCGTTTCAGCAACCACTTTTTTCACTTCAGCTAATTGTTCAAGCGTAGTAAAAGGCGATTTGTCGGTAAAATAATCTTTACCCGCGTGCATTACTTGAATGCCAATGCCTGCACGTAAATGAGGTATAGCGGCACTTGCCACTAATTGGGTATCAGAGTCGTTAAGAATTTGCTCAAAACTAGTGGCTACCGTTGCTTGTGGATATTTTTCACAAAAAGCAGCTAAGCGTTTTTCGTCAGTATCATAAACATATTTTAAAGTAGCGCCCGCTTGTAATAAGCCGTTAGTTTGGCCGTTAATATGACCGTGATCTAAAAAGGCCACTGAAAAGAAAAATTCGTTTGGTGCAACCACTTTAACTGATTGCCCAACAGGTGCGTAATTAGCACCATCTTTCATGTTTGGTTTTTTAGTTGGTTCAGACATGACAATTAACCCATTTTAACCATAGTAGAATAAATAACGCTGCTGAGTACGGTGATAATACAAAGCGCCATTGCAATATTAATAAAGAAACGTTTTTTGCCGGTAGGCATGGCATCACCTAAATAATCTTTTTTATTGTTGAGTACAGCCCAGCCAATGTATGCAATTGGCAATAAGAAACCACAAATAGCAGAGGTTGGTAAAACCACATAAGCGCCCATGGTTTGCCAAACAAAAACACCTAAAATGGCCGGCGTTGGGGCTAAAAGTGCAAGTTTGTATTTTAGGCTGTTTTCAGACCAACCAAACATAGCAGCAGCGGCAGAGCCACAACACAGCATATGCATTACTAATGAACCAACTGCCATACCTAAAATACCAAAGGCGAAAATTAAGCGGCTAGTGACTTCATCTAAGCCTGCAGACATAAACATAGTACCTGCTTGTGTTGGGCTTAATTTACCTTGTATATCCATATCGCTACCAAAAAAGGCGCCAGCAGCAGCAATAGAAATTAAGCTAGTTACTAAAATATAAGGAATAACTAAACCTAAGCCGATATCGTAACGTGATAACTCAGCATGATCAGGTGTCCATTTTTTATGTAGCAGGGTGTAACCATATATAAAGGTCATGTTGATACCAACGGCACTACCTAAAGCAGCCATAACTACGGTAACCCCTTGGGCTGTGTCAGGAAATGATTGTGGAATATAACCGGAAGCCACAGCGGCCCAATCAACTTTTCCGTTTAATGACGCACTAATAACAACCCAAGCAAAAGCGATAATAATTAAACCACTTAATACTTTAATACCGGTTTCAAAATACTTAACGGCATTATTTTTTCCACCTTCGGCATCATGATCACCATATTTCCACGCGGTAAAAGCAACACCTGCCCAAATAATAACGGCTAACAATAATAAATACATATCACGGGCAGTACCTGACTCTTTATCAACAGAAAAGCCGGTACTCACTACAATAATTTCTTCTAGCATGGCAGCACTTAACGGATAATGTGCAAAGCCCCAAATTAAACTGGAAGCAAAAGCGGCAATCGCCCAACCCCAAGCAATGGGCTTGTTAACGTGCTTTTTCATGGACTCAAAAGGTTTTTCTTGGGTATGTAAGGTTTGATGTGACAAGGCAAACAACATAATACAGCCAATTAACATGGCGACAGGTTGCACCCACAACAATTCGTAGCCAAAGAGGGCACCAATGGTTAATGAGGTTACGGCACTACCGCCACCTAAGGTCATAGCACCTTGTAACCAACCGGGACCACTGAGTTTTAAGTATTTGGGAATGCGCTTGCTAAAAGGCTGTTGAGAAAGCGCTCTTAGCATTTGTCTTTCTTGATTGATTGAATCTGTCATCTTGTTCTCTTTGTTATAGTCATTGTTATCAGTACGTTATAGTGCGCCATGTGTTAACGATACGACGCACTCATATCGACTTTTGCTTCAGCATTTGATTTTGTTCTTAGTGTTGAAGCATTGGCTTTTTTATTAAGCTCATTTTGATAGGTATTTCTATCCATAGGTAAAGCTATCGCTTGTTTTTGCCAAGTAGAAAGCAGCATAGCATTGGCAATATCTAATGAAGCTAAGCCATCTTGTGCTGGCGCAATTAAAGGTTCATCATGGTGAATAGCATTAACAAAGTTATTCATAATAATTGCGTGCTGATTAACCGTTTCTGTTGTCGTGATATCACTTTCAGTAACGGCAGGCATGCCAAACATTTCATCAGTATTGGCACAAAATTCAGCGGTACTTTGCGCATTCAATTTTTGAGTTAATTTACTTTTTCCACCTTCAACAGCAAAATGTAAACTGCCTTTATCGCCAATAATATCAAAGCGGTTAACACCAGGAGCTTCCCCTGTTGAGCCAATAAATACGCCAGTTGCTTTATTGTTATATCGTAAGTAAGCAGTTACTTCGTCTTCTACTTCAATATTATGGTATTTACCAAATTCACAAAAGGCAGTAATTTCACTGGGTACACCGCAAATCCACTGAAAAATATCAAGGTTGTGAATACATTGATTAACCAATAAACCGCCACCTTCACCTTTCCAAGTGGCGCGCCAATCACTTACTTGAAAATAAATGTCAGGACGAAACCAGTTAGTCATTGTCCAGTGAGTACGCTGGATGTCACCTAACACACCGCTATCGACAACCGTTTTGATTTTTTTGAAAGTCGGATCAGTACGCTGATTTAACATTAAGGCAAACTTAGTTTCTTTATTTGCTAAAGCAACCAGTTTTTCACCCTCTAATGATGAAAGGCCAATAGGCTTTTCTAGCATGACATGAATATTTTTTTCGAGTGCGTATTTAGCAATGTCGAAATGCGACATGGTAGGGGTAGCAATTAATACTGCGTTAACTAAACCTGAGTCGATTAAATCTTGGTACTGTTGAAAATGGCTCGCGCCTAATTCATCTGCCAGAGGTGTTTTATTGCGAGAGCATAATGCCGTAATTTGACATTGTTTAACGGCACCTGAAGTAATGTTATTAATATGTTGTTGAGCTATATTGCCCAACCCAATAACCCCTAATTTAATTACGTTATCTTGGTTCATTTGAAAATTTCCTGTCCGTTATTTTTTAAAATCTGATTTGAGTTGTGTCTCGGTATACGGAATACTTTGTTGTTCGGTAAGTTGACGCACTTTATCAATATCTTTTGCCGTCACTGTGCTGGCTTGGTTGCTCCATGCGTTCCGAATAAATGTAGCAATATCAGCAAGGTTTTGATCACTAACATCGTGATTTTCACCTAAGCCTGGCATCGTTAATGGGCTAGTGAATTTTTTGCCATTTACTGTTACCGGCCCAGATAAACCACGTAATAAAATGGCGATTAAACGTTCTTTTGATTCGGTAACCCATTCGCTTTCATCAAGTGGTGGGATCATTTCGTTACCTTTACCTTCAGCACCATGACAACCAAAACAACCTATTTCACCATTATAGAGTGCTTTCCCGCGGTTAAAGCTTTTTAAGGCTTCGCCTGTTAGGCTCTGGGTTTTGCTTTGTACATTGGTATTGACAAGCTTACGGATATTTGAAGTAGCTGCCGATGGTATATTTTGCTGTTCAGCGGTTAAAAAATTAGCTTCATTAAAGGCTAATGCAGCATAGGTAAAGTCATTGACACCAAAACGATTAATTAAAATGCTTATGACAGGCCAAGCTTGATGTGTGCCTGCAGCCAACACTAAAACATTGGCAAGTTCTTTATTGGCTTGTTTTGCCTCTGCCATTAACCAGTTGTTAAGCACTTGATTATTGTTTGGTAAATATTCAGCTAATCGATAAATACTGCGCTTTACTTTAGCGTTGTTAGTTTTTGCTGCTTGTTGGAGTGTTTTTAGATCAACCACACCTAACCCTTCAAGCGTCCATAAGGCATTAATTTGTGCAAGATGGTTTGTTGACGTTATTGCCATGTTAGTTAATAACTCGATAACCGATTTATCTTGTTTCATGACTATCAGTTGCTTGGCGGTATCTCGGTGCCAACCGTTATCGTGTGCTAAATAAGGCACTAATTGTTCGGCTGATAGTTTATTGAGGTAAGTCACTTTTGGCATTTTACTGTTTTTATGTTTTAAACGGTATAAACGGCCGATGTGTTTATTGCGCTCTAGATCACGCATTTTAATTTGGTTATTTAAATAACTAGTTAAAAAGGTGCGATGTTGCAAAATACCATGATAAAAATCGACAACCGTGATGGTGCCGTCAGGAGCGTTAATGGCATTAACTGGGCGGAATCTTTCATCAGTAGAAGCTAGTATCTCTTGTTGGCTTAACAAGTTTTCACCGCTAACCATACCGTTATTTTCGGTGATTTTAGTGGCTTTCATTAAATTACCCGCAGGCTCTTGTGCTAATCCCATACCATAATATTCTTTGGGAAATTGATTACCGCGATAAATTAATGGGCCACAGGCTGCGGTATGGGTTTTTAGTTTATAACCATCAGCATACATGTCTTTCATATAGCCACGGTTAATACCTGGCGTAACCCTGATCGGATAAACATCATTGCTACCCACTTTTTGTTGGGTAAGCGTGTCAGGAAATTTGTGTTTAGGATTGCGAGTGGCAACATTAGGTAAAAATGATGTTGTTAATAGTGGAGTAAAATTGTAATTAAAATAATGGCGGCCATAATCATCTTGCGTTAGACCCCATTGGCCACGATATTCGGTTTGTGAACGAGCCATTTTCCAAAAGCCATTGCGGTAAACCTCTTTCGCTCCTTTTGGTAGTTGTGCTGACAGCGGGTAAGGGCGATAGCGCTGCGATGATTTTGCGTTGTAATACCAGTTATCTAGGCTATAAAGTAAAGCATTGGGTTTATGCTCAATATTACCGCCTTTTGCGTAGTCACTATCAACAACATCTGTTTTGATCAGTTTAATGGTATTATTTTTTTCGCTAATTTCGCTGAAATATAACTGCTCATTATCAGCCCATAAAATTCCGCCCTCAATAAAAGCAAGGGCGCGCGGTAACAATATTTTTTCAACAATAACTTGTCGTTTATCCATAGTGCCATCTTGATCTGTGTCAGATAAGACCACAATTTGGCTTTCATGTTTCATTTCACCCGTTGCTTTAGTATCCAGCATGTAGGTAGTCATTTCTAATGCCCAAATTCGGCCGGCAGCATCATAAATAGCTGCGACAGGATCGAACAATAAGGGTTCACTGGCCACTACTTCAAGTTCGAAGTCAGGGTGAACTTTAAATGTCTTTAATGCTTGGGCTACCGATAATATCGGCGCTTGCGGGATCAGGTCACGAGGCACAACTTCTTTCATCACGTGGCCAGCACGATCACCTGGGTTAATTGTAATTTTGCGCAATTTAATATTACGAATATTGGCAGCACCTTTGTTTAACGCAATAACTAAGATACTTTTATTAGGCTGTTGTTTTTTTTCGAGGTTGAATTCAGCTACTTTTACGTTGTTTAACCAGTGCGTTACTTTACCTAAGGCGACATGAATACGAACACGATTCCAACCCCATTTACCTTTTTCTCTTTTAGCTTGGCGATCAGGCTCTGAAAAATTGCTTGGTGCTACTTTGCCTGTAACTGCTGCAAAACTTTGCTTTGCATCTTTAGCTAAAGGATTAAGCTTATCATCAGCAAGCTTAAATGAGAGTGGTGAATTGATTATTGAAGATGTTGATAACGCAGTGTCATTTAATGCGCTTTCTTCGAGTAAATAGTGAATGGCACCATCAAGGTGATCACCTACTTTAATATCGAGTTCAAATTCAAAGTTTTGCTCGTTAATATCAAAAGCTAAATTGGCTGCGGTATTCGCAAATAAACTCTGATCAGTTATGCTCCAAGCAGGATTAATGGTGGTTTTTCCATCCCAAAGTAATCGCCAATCGTGAGCTTTTTCGAAAGCGGTTAGCTGGTTATTTAAATAGCTAATTTGCAGATCGTTATTTGCTTTGCTGATGAATTTTTCCACATCATCGGTTAAAACACGTGGATCACGCCATTTTACTTGTTTGCCTTTTGCGGCATGGCCGGCGCTGTGAATTTGTAACGCAATAAAACCTGATGCAGATTGCTCGTCAATTAAATCAGCGCATGGCACGTTATTGATAAAGGTGCGTAAGTGATGACCAATAGCTTCAATTCTGTATGTATTCCACTCATCAACCTTGAATTGATTTTGGCAATTTGGATTGCGACTTAAGTTATATAACCAGCCACTACGTGCTTCGTCAAAAATTCCACCACTCCATTTACGTGAACTGGTATCTATTTCCATCTGATAACCATGAACGCGTCCTTGGTGATAATCTGCAAGGCTATTACTACGAAATTGTATGCCTGAATTTATTCCTGCGCTTGCTTTCACATCTACTTCAAAAATAAAGTCGCTGAATATTTGTTTTGTCGCTAAAAATGAATTTTGGTTGCTCGGTATGGTGGTACCTACAATGATGTTATCTTCAACATGATAAGGCGCAGAACCACCTAATTGTTGCCATTGTGATAGGCTATTATCATCCAACAAAGGTTGCCATACAGGTTTAGTGCTTGTTTGAATAGTATCGACATTATTTGGCAATTGATTGGTTTTGCTCTGCTCGTTTGCTACTTGATTTGACATACAAGCAACTAGTAAAAAAAGTGAGCCCGCAACTAACAATGATTTTTTCATAATAACTATAATTCAACCTTACTGTTTTAATGATGATAACATCATATATTGGACTGACCAAATTTGAATTATAAATAATTATTTGCCTCTATCAATGATTTTATTGTAATGTTTTACGGGAGTATTATGAATAAAATTGATTTTTAGTATTATATTTACACAAGTATTATTTATTTGGTCATGCCAAATAAATAAGTTGTTTTATCATGTTTATTGAGACCCGCTGTGCCATGAAAACAGTACTTAAGAAATGTTTTTACATTATTGAAGTTTTAATGGCATTTGTGTATTTACGGTTTATTTAACATATAATCTCGCGAAAAAATTATCCGTTATCATTTATTAAGAGCTAACATGACAACAACAGAGCATTCGAGCCAACGTTTATATTTACAAATAGCTAATGCTTTAGCTGAAATGGTAAAAAATGGTGAAGTTAAAGTTGGTGAACGTTTTGCCGCAGAACGCGATTTAGCGGCAAAATTTTCTGTGAGTCGCTCTACGGTACGTGAAGCTATGATTGCTTTAGAAGTCAGTGGCTTTGTTGAAATACGTTCAGGATCAGGTATTTATGCTTTAGCTCCATTTTCAAAAGCCAACATTCTACAATCAGCAGAAGATACGCCGGGGCCATTCGAAGTATTAGAAGCACGGATGATGTTAGAGTCGGAAGCGGCAGAAGTGGCAGCCGAGCGAATTAGTAATAATGAGCTGCATCAGTTAAAACAGTTATTAGCCGCCATGTCGGCAGCAGTTGATAATCAAGATATCGAAGAAGCTGAACGCATTGATCATGCTTTTCATTTGTTGATTATTAAAGCCACCAGAAACAGTGCACTGACACCATTATATGAATGGCTATGGCAGATCCGTGAATCGTCTGCGGTTAGTCAGCAGTTTCATTTAAAATTACGAGATAAAGGTTCAACCCCTCGTATAGATGAGCATAAACAAGTGCTCGATGCCTTAATGCAACGTGACGGAAAAGCAGCCAGTCGTGCGATAAAAAATCATTTAACTCAAGTGATGAATCGTCTTACTGAATGTAGCTTAGTTTAGTGTCCCTACAGATAAGCACTTAAAAAGCCGTGTAACTTAATTCAAAAAAAGCAATTAAGTCACAAGGCTTGAACTGTTTTAATACTAGCTTTTGTTAAGCCAAAATACCTTTGACGACCTTACCGTGAACATCTGTTAATCTGAATCGGCGACCTTGATATTTAAAGGTCAGCTTTTCATGATCAACCCCCATTAAGTGCATAATAGTTGCGTGTAAGTCATGTATATGAACCGGGTCTTTTATCACGTTATAAGCATAGTCATCGGTTTCACCATAACTTAAACCAGTTTTAACGCCACCACCAGCCATCCACATGGTAAAAGCATTGGGGTGGTGGTCGCGACCGTATTTTTCTTCGGTAAACTTACCTTGACAATAACTGGTTCGGCCAAATTCTCCGCCCCAAACCACTAAGGTGTCATCCAATAAACCGCGCTGTTTTAAGTCAGTAACTAATGCCGCTGATGCTTGGTCGGTATCTTTACACATTTGCTTGATGCCGCCCGGTAAATAATTATGGTGATCCCAACCGCGATGAAATAATTGTGTGAACTTAACATTTCGCTCAGCTAATCGACGAGCCAATAAACAGTTGGCGGCATAAGTGCCTGGTGTGCGAGAGTCAGGGCCGTACATATCAAAAACCCAATCAGGCTCATCAGAAAAATCAGTTACATCGGGTACTGAGGTTTGCATGCGCTGCGCCATTTCATATTGAGCAATGCGAGAGTGAATTTCATCGTCCATGGTTTTAGCATGCTGAATGCCGTGTAATTTGGTTAAGTAACTTAGCATTTCACGGCGGTCGTAGCGGCTTAAGCCATTAGGGTTATTAACAAATAATACCGGTTCTTTACCTGCTCTAAAACGTACACCTTGATGTACTGAAGGTAAAAAGCCATTACCCCAAAGCCGAGCAAATACCGGTTGCCCCTTGGTTTGATTGGTTAATAACACAATAAAGGAGGGTAAGTTGTTATTGTTGCTGCCTAAGCCATAACTTAACCATGCACCTAAACTTGGGCGACCCGCAATAGGGAAGCCGGTTAACATAAAGGTCGCGGCAGGGTCGTGATTAATTGCATCGGTTTGTACTGATTTGATAAAACATAAATCATCAACCACGTTAGCGGTATGTGGTAATAATTCACTCACCCAAGCACCACATTCACCGTGTTGTTTAAAATCAAAAACAGATTTAACCAACGGCAGCGAAGTTTGCTGGGCGGTCATGGTGGTAAGTTGCGTTTCACCACGTACTTCACTTGGTATTTCTTTACCGTGCATTTTGTTGAGCATGGGTTTGTGATCAAACAATTCCATTTGTGATGGACCGCCACTTTGGAATAAATAGATCATGCGCTTAGCTTTTGCTGGGAAATGCGGCTGCCCCATAACACCATTTAAACTGGTGTCTGGCTGTACGATATTGTTATCGGGTAAGATTATTTTACTATCGTCGGCCAAACTTAAACCAGGGATAGCGGCTAAGCTGGCGGCAGAGCCAGCCATTGACGCGCCTTTAAGAAAGCTGCGGCGGCTCAGTTGCTTTTGTAATTCTGCGATGGCGTTATTAAATTGAGTCATATTAGTTCTCCAGCATTAGCGCTTAATTACGGTCGCGTCATGATTAATAATTAAATTGGCAACAGCGCTTAACGCCGCCACTAGGGTTTTGTTTAATGACGGTGACAATGGTTTTTCACCAATCGCTAAAAAGGCATCAGCGTCGTCAGGATTGTTTGCGTATTTTTCGACAAACTTTTCGTACATTTCTGACATCACCTGCAGTTCGTTTTTATCAGGGAATTGACTGGTTAATGAACGGTAGATATTCGTTAATTGCTGTTGATTATCTTGTGTTTGCATCAGTACTTTTTCGGCCAAAACTCGGCCTGCTTCAACAAACTGCGGATCATTCATCATGGTTAGTGCTTGCAATGGTGTATTGGTCGCTTGTCGAGTACCCACGGTATAAGTACGTGTTGGTGTGTCGAAATTATGCATGCTGGGCGGTGGCGCATTACGCTTCCAAACGGTATACATACTTCGGCGATATAAATCATCACCAGTACTTTGCTGATATTTAGCGCGGTTCATTTGCCACAAACCTTTTGGTTGATAAGGGTAAACACTTTTTCCGCCGACTTTATTGACTAATAAACCACTGGCGGCTAATACGTTGTCACGTAACATTTCAGCGGTTAAGCGGCCGCTTGGCCCACGAGCATAAAAAATATTTTCAGGATCTTTTTCTTTTAGTGCTTCGCTAGTAATTGAGCTTTGACGGTACGTTGCTGTCATCGCGATGGTTTTTATTATGTGTTTAATATCCCAGCCAGAATCAATAAATTCTCGGCTTAACCAATCAAGAGCGTCAGGGTGGGTAGGTAATTTTCCTTGGCTACCAAAATCTTCAGGCGTGCGAACAATACCGGTGCCCATTAACATCATCCAATAACGATTACTAACAACGCGAGCCATTAATGGATGATTAGGATCCGTGAGCCATTTGGCTAAACCAATGCGATTTTTAGGCAGCGATTCATCAAACGGGAAAATGCTTTCTACTACGCCGGGTTCTACCGGTTCGCCATGATTCGAATATAAACCACGGTCAAGCACATAAGCTTGGCGAGGTTTACCCGTTAATTCTTGCATGATCATCATTTCTTGCACAGGTTCAGTTAACGTATTTTGCTCGTTACGTGCCGCGGTTAATTCAGCAAAGCTTTCTTTATATGCAGCGTTGTAACGTTTGTTATAAAAGTCTTTTAAGTGCTGTGCATCGTCAATTTTGGCGAGAGTGTAGGTTCTACCAAAAGCGTGCTCTGCATTGGCTTTTACTTCCACTTGGCTTAAATCGCGCGACCAAATTTTTAAATCATCCACTAAAGCATTCGCTGCACCACGGTCACGCCAGCGCGCACCCACTTTTAAGCCAGTAACTAAACCTAAGTTGTCATCACCAGGGTGGCGAATATCTTTATATAGGTTATCGCGTTCAACCGACATTGGTACTAATTCACCATCTAGGTAAAAATTAACACCGCTGGCTTTTGATGAACCGTCGTAAGTCATGGTGACATGTTGCCATTGCGCTTTAGTAATAGGCGACTTTGAACGTAGGGTAATAGCATTGTATGGATAGTTATGCGCCAGACGCACTAGCCAATGGCTTTCTTCAATACTGACATCAAAACCTTTATAGGTATACAAGGTGGAAGAAAGGTTAAAATGAAATAATGCGGCTTCTTTTAACTCGTCTGGTAATTTCGTTTTTAATGAAACGGTAAAAGGTGTAGCACGGTTAAAATGATTTTCATCAGGGAAAAACAAGGCGTCATCACCGTTCAGCAGAAAACTCTGATTATTTTCATCAAGTATATTTACTAAATCATCACCGGTTTTTTCGTTTTTACTACTAGAAAACAATACACGGCCTGATTTGTTGTTATCAATCGCACTGGCTATCTTGTTAGTATCATCCTTTGTTGTAAATGGATAATGCGCCACAAGGGCATCACGGGCTAATAAATCAACCGCGGCTCTTTGTTTTTGCCAAGCAGCAAAAGCAGCATCACTATTACTGACTATGCTAACGACGTTTGCTTCACGGTCGCTAATTTTTTGTTGGATACTTTTTATTGCTGTTTGCTGACGATCCGTCGGTAATAACATGGTCGGAACCGGCATATCTTTGGCATCCCAAGATATTTGTCCGGTTTCATCTATGTTATTAAACATCGCGAAGGTTTGATAATAACCTTTGGTTGGAATGTCATCGTATTTATGGTCGTGGCATTGGGCACAATGTAAGGTTAAACCTAATAAACCTGTGCCAACTGATTGCACACGGTCTTTGACATATTCAACGCGAAACTCTTCTAAAACAATACCGCCTTCATTATTTTGGGTATGCATACGGTTAAATGCGGTGGCCAGTTTTTGCTCTTGGGTTGCGTTTGGTAATAAATCACCGGCTAACTGCCAAGTAACAAATTTGTCGAACGGCATATTTTCATCGAATTTCTCAATAACCCAGTCACGGTAAGGTGAAACATCTCGAAATGGGTCGGTAGCATAGCCGTGGGTGTCGGCATAACGAGCAACATCTAGCCATTCAGTGGCAACACGTTCAGCGTATGCGGTGGTTGAGAGTAAGCGATCAATTACTTTTTCGTAGGCGTTATCGCTATCATCAGCTAAAAAATTGTCTATTTCAACGAGGGTTGGTGGTAAGCCGGTGAGATCAAAAGTAACACGGCGTATTAATGTCTCTTTATCGGCTGCTTGATTAGGCGAAAGGTTATTATCTTCCAGTTTTTTTAAAACAAAGTGGTCAAGTGCATTTACCGGCCATGCTTTGTTGTTAACTTCAGGGATAGACTTTTTCTCAGGTTTGATAAAAGACCAATGCTGTTTATATTGTGCGCCTTGCTTGATCCACTTTTTAATCATCGCTTTTTGACGATCAGATAATGTCAGGTTAGATTTTGGCGGCGGCATTATCATGCTTGGATCTGTTGAAGTGATACGCTGTAACGCTTCACTTTTATCAGGCTCACCGGGCACAATGGCATGATTACCTGATTCCAATACATGTGTAGTTGCCAGTTCAAAGGTATTTAAACTTAATCCGGCTTTCGCATTGGTCACGTCAGGTCCATGACATAAAAAACAAGTATCTGACAATATCGGTTTGATATGAAAATTATAATCAACCACTTCAGGTAAATTATACTGGGCAGTATCAGCATCTATGTCGGCATTATCGTTACAAGCGGTTAATCCTAATGACGTGATGCCCACGGCGAGTAAAGAAAAGGCCTTGGTAATTTTTTGAGGTAGTATTGTTAGCTGCAACATATGATTAAACTCGCTCTAACTTAATAGGATAGGTTTGATTAGAATTCCATTGGCCGACATATAAATTCTCATCATCGTCTACACATACGCCATGGCAATGATTGAATACATCCCATGTGGTATGCATATTTTGTAATTCCCCATTTTTATACATAGGCTCAGTACCACCGGGGTTAGAAACTACTTTGTTGTTTTTATCTAAGATGGTAATAAAGCCTGAATTGGCTTGTCGTTTACCGTCAACAACTGACCAACACACTGGGATATAGGCGTAATCGCCTTTATAAATAGGACCACCAACAAAAGCACCCGGGGTTTTAATGGTGCTACGGTAGGTGCCATTCATCTCAAACAGTTTTAATTCGTTAGCAGCGCGTGAGCTGATCACTAAATGTGGATCGCTCGGATTACGAGTATCAATTCCAACGCCATGGGTGTTACTCAGGTTGTAATTAGCGTCTTGATTTTTTCTGCCGCCCCAATGACGGATATATTGGCCGTTGTGATTATATTGAATAACGCGATCAGAGCCGTAACCATCGGTCACATATAAATCACCGTTGGCTGCAATGGCAATATCGGTAGGGCGAAACGGCTCTTCTGGTTGATAGATACCAATTGTGCGCGGATGACCAATGGTATAAACCAATTTACCGTCGAGGGTTAATTTACTAATAAAGCCTTGTTGCGGGATCACTTTATTGTATGGAGACTTCCAATTGCTGACGGTTTTCCCATCCCAGTGACGGTTTAATACCCAACCGCAATCAACGATATAAATAAAATCTTCACCGTTTTCGTGATTAATTTTTATTGAGTGGGCACCAGGATATTGCGTCCCCCAAACATCTAATAATTTGCCATCTTTGTTATAAACAATGAAATTATTCTTATCACTGTCGGTCACCATAATAATCCGACCTTTGGAATCAAAAGCTAAGCCGTGACAGTTTTCTACCGGCACTTTATTCGGGTCTAAATCTCCCCACAGGTAATTAACTTTATATTTAAAGTCACCGTGTCCGACAATTTTACCGTGCGCGTTACGTGCAGCTTGCGGTAAAGGTTTTGCTGGTGGTTTATGCGCCATCGCGGTTGAGCTAAAGCCTGACAACAGCACAGTACTTAGCGCTGTACCCTGTTTGATAAATTGACGTTTACTGGTATTAACGCCGGTGTTATTTTTATTGTCGATAGTCATGATTTAGCCCGTTATGATTTTTTCTTGCTGGTGTTGTTTTTATTATCTTGTTTTTGAGCAAGGGCGGTTTTTGTTGCTGCTTGAAAGTCAGCCAGCTTATTCGATAAACCGAAGATGTTTATTTCAGGTTTAAGTGCCACCAGCTCAGTTACAGCGGCTTTACTGATTTGCGTTTGGCCAATGTATAATTGTTTTAATGCAGGCATTTGGCTAAAGCTTGTGGTTGCCTTATCAGAGACTGGTGTGCCAAATAAATTCAAATATTGTAACTTAGTTAAGTTTGTCAGCAGGTTAACCCCTTCATCATTGACTGGGGTTTTATCTAAACGTAGTTTTAATATATTACTTAAGCTAGCAAGTTGAGTGATTTGCTCTGTACTGATTTGTGAATTGATTAAATTTAAATAGGCAATATAGTCTTTCGCTTTCACTAAAGCTGAGATCGCTTGATCGGTAATCGCGGTCAAATTTGACGAATAATCGACATCAAGGTAGTTAATATCTTTTGCGATAGTTTTAACTAAAAAACCTTGCTGTTGTAACGCGATAATTATTTGCTCAGGAATAGCGGAGTTTTTTGCTAGTGGCCAAGCATTATCTGCCGCCATTAAACCTAAATATTGCGCTAATGCTTTTTTATCTACTTGAGCAAGCTCAGCTGTTTGCACCTTACCCGAGAGCGGCGCACCGGTTTTTAACCACCAAGCGATGGTTTTTATTTGGCTTGAGGTTAATGGCGTTTTACCTTCAGCGGGCATAAATTTTTTATCATGCTCATCAAGGGTTATGCGTTTATACAACTCGCTTTGCTCAATATTGCCGGCGCCTAAAGTGCTGCCGGTTTTCCCGCCTTGTTGGATACCGGCGATATTCGCTAAATTTAACTTACCTTTGGCTTTAGCATCATTATGGCAACTGACACAATTGGCTTTAAAAATCGGCTGAATAATATCTAGGTAAACATCGGCTTGTTCAATGGCGGTGATTGTTGGACGCGGGCCTTGATGGGGTTCAAAACCCGCTAAGGTGCGAACAAAGTTGGGTGCATGTTCAACTAAATAGGTTTCACCATGGGTCATATTGGCGCCGTAATGTCCGGTGGTAAACAATAATGCTAATTGCACACTGGCTAAGCTGGTAATAATGACTTTATTAGTATTTTTTATGAAAGAAAATAACAGCGTACAGAGAACCGCCAAGGTCGCAACCGAGATGCCAAACAACTTATGGATAAAAACAGCATCTTCATTGTAACCACCACCAAGGGATAACATATAACCTAAAATACAGGCGGCGATGGCGGAAACCGCGCCCCAAAACCAAATTATGTTGAGCGTTTTAGCTCGTTCACGTTTCATTAAGGCAGCGTGGATTTCCATTAATGCGGCCAATAATAAAATGCCGATAGGCAAGTGTAAGACCAGTACGTGAAAACGGCCAAAAAATTGAATTAGATCCATTGGAAGCTTAAAAGTTAATCAAAGTATATTCATATACTAATACATAATTCATATCCGTGTAAATGGTTGTTTATTTATTGTTAACAATTTTGTGTTGGTGTATTGTGTTCATCCCAATGATTTAAGGTGAGCAAGTGACTTTAGTATGTTGAAAAAAGGTGATGGTTTAATTGCTGCTCCTAGGCAGGTCAATTTTGATTGGATGTCAATACAAGACTGGTTTGATATTTTCCATCGTCACCAAAAAATCACGAAAGAAGATAATGTGGATGTTTTGTTTTTGGGTGATTCATTGACAGAAAACTGGGATGTTACTGTCGTAGCAAAATACTTTGCCGATTATTCGTTAGCTAATTTTGGTATTGGCGGCGATCATACCGGTAATCTTTTATGGCGATTACAGAATATGTCATACGAGAAGTTTTCACCAAAATTGATAGTACTTCAAATCGGCGTCAATAATATTGGTCATTTAAATGAAGACACCGAAGTGATTGTTCAAGGAATAAATAAAGTACTGCAAGCTTGTTTGCACTATATGCCTACAAGCAAAGTTTTATTGTACGGGCTTTTTCCTTTTGAGCAGCTTGCTAAACATATTAATCGTCAGGTTGTTATTGAAGTAAATCAGAAAATTGAAAAGTTTGCTGATAATGAGCAAGTATTTTACCAAGATGATGGGGCACTATTTTTAAGTAATGACGGCACTATATCAACCGAAATCATGCCCGACTTTTTACATCCATCGGCCAAAGGCTATGAGATCTGGGCACAATCACTGAGCCAAGTCATAAAGCGTCTTTTACCATCAAGGAGCTAAGATGTGTTTTAATTTATCAGGAGATGTATTTATCTATTAATGGTGGTTTCTGTTTAGCCTTTGTGCTTACAACTTGTAATTCGTGTTAAAAAAAAGTTTAATACAGCCAATTTTCTCTCACCAATCGGTTTTATCATGGATAAATACGTCGTTTTTGGCAATCCTATCAGTCATTCTAAATCTCCTTTAATCCATGGTTTGTTAGCAGAGCAAACCAAACAAGATATTGAATACACCTATATAGAAGCTGATCTTGATAAATTTACGCAAGCGGTTTACGACTTTCGAGATAGTGGTGGTAAAGGGTGTAATGTTACTTCGCCTTTTAAAGAAGAAGCCTTTGCTTTAGCTGATCACAAAACAGAAGGAGCGCTTCTTGCTGAAGCAGCGAATACCTTAACCTTCCATGATGACGGTACTATTAGTGCAGAAACAACTGACGGTGCCGGTTTTTTGTTAGATTTAAAAAATAACCAAGCACCATTAACAGGTAAGCGAATTTTATTGATTGGTGCTGGCGGTGCCGCAAGAGGGGTGATCAAACCTTTATTAGATACGCAACCGGCTTTATTATCGATTTGTAATCGTACCATTTCAAAAGCAGAGCAATTGGTGGCGCGTTTTAGTGAATATGGCTCACTTGATGCGATTAGTGCTGAGCAGTTAGCCACGTTATCACAACCTTATGACCTGATTATTAATTCCACTTCGGCCAGCTTACACAATCAATTACCACCTGTGCCGGCACAAATTTTCAAGGGTTGTACATTTGTTTATGATATGGCGTATGCTAATGAACCGACTATTTTCATTAATTGGGCAAAAGAGCAAGGTGCAACAACTGTGATTGATGGTTTAGGGATGTTAGTTGGTCAGGCGGCAGAGAGCTTTGAAATTTGGCGCAAGGTTAAAACAGATATCCCTCCTATATTAGCGGCTGTCCGTAAAACTTTATAGTAAATGAAATAACGAAATAGCTATGAATCAAGCGATCTTATTAAACAGCGATTTAACCTTTGATGAAAGTAAATCACTTTGGACGCTATCAGGGTTTTATCAAAGCCA
Source organism: Thalassotalea agariperforans (assembly GCF_053470345.1). Classification (NCBI taxonomy): domain Bacteria; kingdom Pseudomonadati; phylum Pseudomonadota; class Gammaproteobacteria; order Alteromonadales; family Colwelliaceae; genus Thalassotalea; species Thalassotalea agariperforans. The sequence continues at coordinate 90,047 of NZ_JBQMWH010000013.1, forward strand.
AGGGATTGTAATTTATATCTCTGAAGCGAAATTAGCACGAGATACCTTTATTTCATCTGATCTATTATTTGATCTAGAAGCAGATATTGAAGACTGGCTCGAGGTCAACGAGCCAGACGAAAATAATGAAATTTGGCTATAAATTGCTAAATTTACAGCTCCGATAAATATTCATCTTTTAATTCAACATAGTTAATTGCCGACTGTTTAAGGAAGGCAGCTTCACTATCTTTCAGTAAACGGGCTTTTTTCATCGGATTGCCCATATACAAATAGCCACTTTCTAAACGCTTATTTGGTGGCACCAAAGTACCAGCACCAATAAAAACATCATCTTCAACAACAACGCCATCCATTATTGTTGCTCCCATACCCACTAAAATACGATCACCTAATTGGCAACCATGCAACATACACTGATGGCCAACAGTAACATCGTCACCAATAATAAGAGGAAAGCCTTCAGGGTTTTGCTCACTAAAACGGGTAACGTGTAAAATAGTGCCGTCTTGAATATTGGTTCGATTACCAATGCGAATAACATTAACATCACCTCGGCCAGCAACTAATGGCCAAATACTAGAGTCATCACCAACTTCAATATCACCAATTAAAACAGCAGATTCATCTACATAGGTGTTTTGACCAATTTTAGGACTAATATTTTTAAACGAACGAATATTTGAATAGGGCATAATGTTCAACTCATAGCTAAAGTTAATTAATATTAGCAAAATAAAAAACTTATTTGGCAATAAATATCCATATTCTTTTGCAAGAAAGTGAAATGTTTAAAAAGTAACTTTAGCGATATTAAGCTAATAAATAGACAAACTGCTGATTAATAACCCAATAAAACCGTGGCTTGTACGAAAACCAAGCAGTCAGTAAATTAATTGCAAATAAGTGTTGACCCCAGCCTAAAAATCTCTAAAATGCGCTCCACTTCTTCGGGACAAGCCCAAGAGGTCGTTTTGAACAGTTAAGTTGTCTGAATAAGGGATTTAACTGAGAGATAAGTTTAGAAAACGTTTTGAAAGGTTGATAAAAAATTCTTTCAAAAAAGATTCAAAAACTTGTTGACAACAAAACTGAGTTGCGTAGAATGCGCATCTCGCTTCGGGCAAGGCTTTCAAGTCGGTCGAAGCAACAAGTTAAACGAATGCGATTTAACTTGAGTTATCTGATAAAGATAACGTTCTTTAACAATTAGTTATCATGCAATTTGTGTGGGCACTCACATTAAATGCTAATTCATAGTCCTTCG
>NZ_JBQMWH010000014.1:0-85284 GCF_053470345.1 Thalassotalea agariperforans
TCGGTTTTAATCGATTTAGCGGCTTGCTTCGCAAACGCTTCAAGTTCTTTCTTATTCATAGTCTGCCTATCCTAAACCCTACATGGGTATTAATGATAGGCAGTTACACAGATTTTGTTACAGGGTCGACTACAGCTAGGACAACTACTCATACACTTCCTGCTTATTTGAGATGAAGAAGCCCTTTTTAAACAAGCCATCTCCGAATATTATTAAATTAACAAACTAAAATTTACTAATATAACCCTGTAATATCAAGTAATTAATTACTCTAATAACAATGTGATTGTAAAAAGATGGTTAAATGCACGCTGTCCCCGATAAATATTGATAAAGATTTAGTTCAACTATACCTCAATGGTATAAACCTAGACTCTAGCTATTTTGATGGCGTTCAGAATTCTGTATCAGTATCAAAGCAGTTTTAAGTTCAAAGCTGTCGTTCATCTTCGCGAAGGGTTAGCACTTCATAACCTGTTTCCGTAACTAAAATAGTATGCTCCCATTGGGCAGAGAGTTTTTTATCGCGTGTAACAACTGTCCAACCATCTTTTTTAGTTTTTATTTTCTTTGAACCTTGATTGATCATCGGTTCAATAGTGAAAGTCATTCCCGCTTCTAATGCTAAACCCGAATGAGGCTTTCCGTAATGGAGAACTTGCGGATCTTCGTGCATTTCGGTACCAATACCATGACCACAATATTCTCGAACAACGCTATAACCCGCCGATTCTGCATGCTTTTGAATAGCATGGCCAACATCGCCCAGCGTAGCTTTTGGTTTTACGGCCTTAATACCTTTCCACATAGCCTCATAAGTAGTTTTAACTAAGCGTTTAGCTTCAGCGCTTGTTGCACTGAAAGTATACATTTTACTTGAGTCACTGATAAAGCCGTTTTTTTCTAAGGTGATATCAACATTTAAGATATCTTTGGCTTTTAGAGGGTACTTATCATTGGGTACGCCATGGCATACCACATCATTTACAGAAGAATTCAGTGAATACTGATAACCATATTGCCCTTTACTCGCAGGCCGGGCGTTTAATTCATTAACAATGTAACTTTCTACTTTAGCGTCAATTTCTAGTGTTGTTATACCCTCACAAATAAAGTCATCGAGCATTTTAAACACTTGAGCTAAAAGCCTGCCAGACTCTCTCATGAAGTTAATTTCTGCTTCAGTTTTTATCATTGTTTTATTCATGTAATAACTCTTCAATCGTAAGATTTTCTTTTAGCAATTGATTTTTAATGATTTCATGAAAAGTAAGTGTTGGATTTAACTCCGCAAGCATACCCATTTTGATCCAAAATTCAGCTTGAGAGTTGATTGATCTAGACATGACATTACTCGATTTTCTAATTTCATCATGTAACTGATCAGATATTTTAACTATTCCCATTATACATTCCGTATATTATTCGTATACGAAACATATACTGAGTGATACTAGATGTCAATTCACTTATTTAATAACCTAATCGTTCAAACATCTAAAAAAGTTATAGAAAGTAATATTCACTTTGTTCGAACAACTGCTAACAACAGCTTATAACGCTACAGCCATCATTTTTTAGGCTCTTATATCACCTCAATTTAGGTATCTAAAATTTATTTTAACAAAACTAAGTGTCGCTTTAGGTCGTTCAACACAATAGCTTTTATATTCGTCAATTTATCGTATGTAATAAGGTATTAAATATGACAATCCATAAGCTATCACTCGTCGCTTTCTTATTATTAATAAGTAGCCCATTGAAAGCGGAACCTAAAGAAAAAATTAATTTAAATCAGTGGCAACTAGCTTGGAGTGATGATTTTAATTATTCCAACGAACAACTAGATGAAAACTGGATTTCGCAAAATGGATTAACTGAAAATCCGTGGGTACTTAGTAGCCGCTGGCGTGAAAATGCCGTTGTGAAAGATGGTGTTTTGCATTTAATGGCTAAAAAGGAAAATCGTGGTGGCAGCCAAGATTGGACAACAGGTAATATTTGGTCAAAACGCCAATTTCATTATGGCTATTTTGAGGCACGATACAAAATAGCGGCAGCTTATGGTACCAACAACTCTTTTTGGTTTTGGCCTAAAAACGGTGTACCCGAAGGTGAAAAGGCTTGCGAAATTGATATCAACGAAGGGCATTATCCCAACATTATAAACACCAATGTTCACAACTGGACCGACAAATACACACTTCCTAACGGTCGAGTTGCTCATTCGGATAATCAACTACATCACACTTTAGCAGGTCAACCTGATCATACCGTCGCACTTGTTAAACCAATTACAACCCAAAAAGTGCGATTAAGATCACAAAACCCAGCTTCTATTCACATCAACGAGTTTCGTGTATTTGCGCCATCAAAAAATGGCTATCCCGATCCCTTTGACACTGCACAACAAAAGCAACATCAAAATGTCGCATTAAATAACGACGTAACCATTAAAACCAACGGCATTTTTAACCGTCTACCTTCTGAAGAAAAATTTGCAATTGATGGTCGCGCAGATACTCGTTGGGTGTCTGAAAAACATGGCGATAAATTTCTTGAATTAGCTTGGTCGAAACCAATAGAAATTGGCGCAATTCAGTTTATCAATGGCTGGCTACAGGAATATGGCGCTGCCAAAGGTCATTATCGCAATCTAATAAGTGATTACGTACTTGAATACCACAATGGTACAAATTGGGTAGAAATTACAAATTATAACGCTGCAAATATTGCTGACTATTCGCAAGAATATCAAACCTATGGTTTAGAGTGGGATCAAGACTATTTTAAATTTTTCCTAAATGGTGAACTTTATTATCAAATGCGCAATGACGTTTGTTTCAGCGAAACAACCATGTTGTTTAGTTTAGCTATTTTAAAAGCATCGATTGCAGGACCTGTGACCGACGATATTGATGGCACAAGCATGGCCATAGACTGGGTACGTTATTACACCCGTAAACCAGAATAAAAAGTAGGTAGAATCTCATATGAATACAATTGATATCAGCGTCATCATCTTATTCACCTTATTAGTGGTGGGCTGTGGTATGAGCTTTTCCAGCTCAGGTAAAAATATGAAAAGCTTTTTCTCTGCTGGTGGCGCTTTGCCTTGGTGGATGAGTGGCCTTTCACTCTTTATGAGTTTTTTCTCGGCCGGTACCTTTGTTGTTTGGGGCTCCATTGCCTATAAACATGGTTGGGTAGCAGTAACAATTCAGTGGACCATGTGTATTGCAGGCTTGATTATTGGTTTTGTTATTGCTCCTCGGTGGCAAAAAACCCGCGTTTTAACCGCCGCAGAGTTTATCAAAGAACGTTTAGGCTCCAATGTTCAAAAGGTTTACACTTACATATTTTTAGCAATATCTAGCTTTTCAACGGGGGCTTTTTTATACCCAGTTGCCAAAATTGTTGAAGTTTCAACCGGTATTTCTATTGAACACACCGTGATTATATTAGGCATATTAATCTTAATGTATACCGCTGTAGGTGGCCTTTGGGCTGTGATCGTTACCGACATTTTACAATTTGTTGTATTAACGGCTGCAGTGCTTATCGTTGTTCCATTATCTTTCGACAAAATTGGCGGTATTAGTAACTTTATCGCCAAAGCGCCTGAAAACTTTTTTGCTTTCACTAATAGCGAATACACTTGGGGCTTTATCTTTGCATTCGGTTTCTACAATTTATTCTTAATCGCCGGAAATTGGGCGTACATTCAACGTTTTACCAGTGTAGCGACAAGTCAAGATGCCAAAAAAGTCGGCTGGTTATTTGGCGGGTTATATTTAATTAGTCCAATTGTTTGGATGATAGCTCCAATGATTTACCGCGCATTAAACCCTGAACTTAGCGGTTTTGAAAACGAAGGCGCCTACTTATTAATGAGTAAAGAAGTATTACCTATAGGAATGTTAGGTTTAATGCTTGGTGCAATGATATTTGCCACTTCAAGTTCCATTAATACCACACTTAATATCTCCGCCGGCGTTATTACTAACGACATATTTAAACACTTTAAACCAGATGCTTCACAAAAAACTTTGGTGCGTGTTGGCCGTATAGCAACAGGTTCTTTGGGTTTGATAACCATTGTCGTTGCTTTGTTTGTTCCAAAAATGGGCGGTGTTGTTGAAGTAGTTTTTGCCTTAGCCGCATTAACTGGTGGTGCACTTTTCTTACCACCAATTTGGTTATTATTCTCAAAATACCAAACAGGTAAAACAATTCTAGCAACCACGATTATTAGCCTAACAGTTAACGGTTTCTTCAAGTTTATCGCGCCTACCTCCTTCGACCTCACCTTGGGGCGTGCGTCTGAAATGATGTTAGGTGTTGGGTTACCGGTAGCATTACTCACAATTTTCGAACTAATTTTACGAATTCGTAAAATCGAAGCCCCTGGTTATAAAATATTTGTGAACGCAGCCGCCGAAAGAGAAAAAGCTGCACTAACAATAACCGAAAGTGAACATCAGTCTGATAATAACAAAGGTGTACGTGTCATCGGCTTTGGCATTACTTCCACCGGCGCAATTATGTTAGCACTGTCATTAATTTCCAAAAGTGGACAAAGTGTCGTCGCTTCATTAGGAGGTTTAATTTTCGCCATTGGATTGTTGTTATTAATTAAATTTCGTCGTCGCCCGCAGTCAGAGGTTCTAAATGGCAACTCATAAATCGCTTAAAAGTTTTCCTTGGTTAATTCCACAAAATAAACCTGAACGCCAATTAAGCCAAGCAATGGAACGTTTATACGATAACTATTTAACCCCTAGGCCAGAAGATAATCCGTTATTTACCAGCTTTAAATACACTAAGGTTGAGGGTTTCGATTATAACGGGAATGATGGCACCATATCTCGCCGTGACCCGTCTAAAATTATCAAAGTAGATGGCCTTTATTATATGTGGTACACCAAAAGGGATACCATCACGCCACCGCGCGGTGCTGAGCATTGCACCGATGAAATTCCTTCTACCGATTGGGATCTCGCGGAAATTTGGTACGCTACAAGTCATGACGGTTTTACTTGGCAAGAGCAAGGCGTTGCGATAACACGACCCGCTAAACCAGCGCTAGGTTGGCGTTCTGTGTCAACGCCAGATATTCTCGTATGGCAAGGTAAGTATTATCTTTATTATCAGGCTTTTATGGAAGCCAGCGGTCTTAAAGGTGATCATTGTCCTGTCACTATGTCTGTGGCAGAAAAGCCTAACGGACCTTGGTCACCTTGCGGAAAAATTATTGTACCCAATGGAGAACCTGGCAGCTGGGATCAGTTTTCAATCCATGATCCTTACCTGTTGGTATATCAGGATAAAATCCACTTATATTACAAATCCGCTTATGGTGATCGCCCTGAATATTTAGTTGGTAACGGCTTAGCGATCGCTGACAGTCCCTTAGGGCCATTTAAAAAGCACCCGCTTAATCCAATTTTAAACTCTGGCCATGAAACGACCTATTTCCCTTTTAAATCAGGTATCGCTGCTTTTGCTATTAGAAACGGTAACGAGAGTAACAGTATTCAATACGCACCTGATGGCGTGAATTTTTCATTGGCCTCAGTAACCTCGATGATGCCAGTTGCCGCAGGCCCTTATGTACCAGAAGCTTTTACCAACAGTGGTTTTGCATTGGGGTTACAGTGGGGAATGAGTCACTTTTCTGATAAAAAAGATCCAAGCACTAAGCACAGTTTTCTTGCCCGATTCGACTGTAATTTAATGCTTGATGTCGACAATACAGAAATGAAAGAGACTGATGTTATTCATGACCCCAACGTTTTCTTCGCACAAAGTTTAACGCCAGAACAACGAAAACACCGAGAAGAACTAGCCAAAAAACAAGCTAAAGAGAATCGATGAAATGACGACATTAAAAAGTTTTCCTTGGGATATTCCCCAAACCAAACCAGATCGTCCATTGAGCAAAGCAATGGAACGTCTATATGACAATTATTTAACGCCTAGACCAGAAGATAATCCGTTATTTACTAGCTTTAAATACACTTATCTTCAAGGTTTTGACTACGCTGATAATGACGGTACCGTTTCTCGCCGCGATCCATCGAAAATTATCCTTGTCGATGGTCTCTATTATATGTGGTATACCAAGCGTCATACACCAACACCACCACGCGGCCCTGAGGGTTGTAGTGATAGCATTCCTTCAACAGATTGGGACTTAGCAGATATATGGTATGCCACAAGTCGTGACGGTTTTACATGGCAAGAACAAGGGATTGCAGTTGCACGTCCTGAAAAGCCGAAGTGGGGATGGCGTTCAGTATGTACGCCAGATATTTTGCTATGGCAAGGTAAATACTATTTATATTATCAAGCGTTTGTAGAACCAAGCATGGTAAAAGGTGATAACTGCCCTGTCGCGGTTTCTGTCGCCGATACCCCTAATGGACCATGGCTACCGCACGATGAATTAGTAGTTCCCAATGGTGAGCCCGGTGCTTGGGATCAATACTCAGTACATGGCCCTTATTTGTTAGTATATAAGGATAAAATTCATTTTTATTACAAAGCGGCTTATGGTACACGACCTGAATATCTAGTCGGGATCGGATTAGCAACCGCAAGCCATCCACTAGGGCCATTTGAAAAGCATCCGTTAAATCCAGTATTGAACTCCGGCCACGAAACCACCTTCTTTCAATTTAAAGAAGGTATCGCAGCTTTTGCTATTCGTAATGGTAATGAAAGCAATAGTATTCAATACTCACCTGACGGGGTGAATTTTTCACTGGCTGCAACCACATCAATGATGCCGGTTGGCGCTAAACCTTATGATCCTCAGGCCTTTACTAATGAGTCTTTCGGCCATGGTATTCAATGGGGAATTAGTCATTTTTCCGATAAAAAAGATCCAACCACTAAACACAGTTTTCTCGCTCGCTTTGATTGTAACTTAATGCTGCAAGGCGGTAACACAGAGATGAAAGAGACAGATGTTATTCACGATCCAGAAGTATTTTTTGCTCAATCATTAACAAATGAACAAAAGCAAAAACGCCGACAATTAGCGATAGACGAATTAAAGAAATAGAAGAAACTAGCATGATAAAAGAACAATTTAATAAAAGTACCCGTATCAACAAAGTAACCAGCCTAAACACCGATTTTGTCGTCGCAGGTGGCGGCCTTGCCGGTGTTTGTGCCGCAATTACCGCTGCACGAGCTGGCAGTAAAGTCATTCTGATACAAGATCGCCCTGTTCTCGGCGGGAATGCTTCGAGTGAAGTACGTATTTGGGCGCTTGGTGCTACTTCACACATGGGCAATAACAATCGTTGGTCAAGAGAAGGCGGTGTTATCGACGAAATCATGCTGGAAAATTTAAAAACCAACCCTGATGGCAATCCTCTTTATTTTGACGCAATTTTATTAGACAAAGTCATTACCGAAGAAAATATTACCTTATTATTAAACACTGCCGCTTATCAGGTTAATAAATCATCCGATACGATAATTAGTAGTATTGAAGCATTTTGTAGCCAAAATTCCACCCATTACAAAATTGCCGCGCCATTATTTTGTGACGCAACCGGTGATGGCCTCATTGGCTTTAACGCTGGCGCAAGTTTCCGCATTGGTGCTGAATCTCGTAAAGAATTTAATGAACTGTTAGCAACCGAAGATGAATCAAATCAATTACTTGGTCATACCCTGTTTTTCTACAGTAAAAAAGTCGACCATAAAGTTGAATATAAAGCGCCAAGCTTTGCTTATACACAAGAAGAAATTGGTGCTATTCCTCGTTCAAAAAACATCCAAGGTCATGATTCTGGTGTGAAATTTTGGTGGGTTGAATACGGTGGCATTCGCGACACTATATATGAAACAGAAGAAATAAAATGGGAATTGTGGAAAATTGTTTATGGTATTTGGGACTATATTAAAAACAGCGGTAAATTCAAAGATGTTGAAAATCTCACGCTAGAATGGGTAGGCACGGTACCCGGTAAACGCGAAAGTCGCCGCTTTAACGGTGAGTATATGTTACGTCAACAAGACATAATAGAACAAACACAGTTTGAGGATGCTATTTCTTTTGGTGGCTGGGCTATCGATATTCACCCTTCAGAAGGCATATATAGTGATAAACCCGCTTGTTCACAATTCCATTCAAAAGGTGTTTATCAAATCCCTTATCGTTGTTTTATCAGCAAAGATATCGACAATTTGTATTTTGCAGGCCGAAACATCAGTGCTAGCCATATGGCATATGGTTCAACACGCGTTATGATCACTTGTGCTCATGGCGGTCAAGCTGTTGGTGAAGCAGCAGCAATGTGTAAAGATTTAAACGTCCAACCTAAGGCATTATTAACCACTGAAAATATGCGTAACCTACAACAACGATTAAATCGTTTTGGTCATGGTATTCCTGGTATTCCACTTGATAGCAGACAAAATAAAGCAACCTCTGCTGAAATCAATGTCAGTAGTGAATTTGTCCTTACTGGTTATCAAGCTGATGGTAGCTATCAATCACTCGCTCAAACGGTTGCCCAATTAGTTCCGCTTACGGCAGGTAAAGCCCCTAAAATTAGCTTAAATGTAAATGCAAAGCATGCAACCGAGATCACTTGTCAATTACGCACAAGTTTAAAACCAGAGAACTACACACCAGATGTCGTTCATAAAACGATCTCTCTGCCACTAGCAAGTGGTAAACAAACCGTAGCTTTCGACTTTTCCGATATCGACGTCATCGATCAATACGCCTTTTTCTGTTTTAGCGCCAATGATGCCGTTGAAGTTGCGATTTCATCTCAGCTTGTTACCGGAACTTTAGCCGTATTTAATAAAGTACATAAAGCCGTATCGAACAATGGTAAACAGGAGCCACCAGCAAATAGTGGCATTGAAGCATTTGAGTTTTGGACACCAGAAAGGCGACCTAAAGGACAAAACCTTGCACTGTCATTCTCACCAGCGATCCAAGCATATAACAAACAGCAAGTTATCAATGGATATTTACGCCCTTGGCTGAAAAGTAATGCATGGCTTGCTGATTTAACCGACAATCAACCTCAACTCACAGTAAGTTGGCCAGAAAAAACAGCAATCAAAGAAATCACCTTATACTTTGATTGTGATTACGACCATGCATTAGAAACCGTTTTAATGCAACACCCTGAAACGGTCATGCCATATTGTGTGCGCAACTATCGTATTAAGAGTGAAGACGGTACTCTGTTAGCAGACGTTAAAAACAATTATCAAACAATCAATAAAATTAAACTACCAAAAGTGGTTAATTGCCAAAAGCTTGTCATTGAGTTAGAGCATCCGTCTGATACCGTGCCAGCTGCATTATTTGAAATTGAAATAGATTAACCATTAAAAGGAAACAACCGGTGAGAAGTAATAGTTTACTAACAAAGGGCACCAAGCAACTGAAAATATTAGCAATCTGTCTTTTTGCGCTAGTAGGTAGTGGTTGTCAAAGCTCAACAAAAGTTAACGAACAGCCGCTTATTAACAACGTAGCTAACGACAACGATTATTTTTTAATTGGTGGCTATGGTATGACAGATAAATCAGGGGTTTATTTAGTCACTTACAATAAATCGTCACAAGAATTAACAAATGAAAAGCTAGTTGCACCGTCGTTTAACGCGGCCTATTTAGCGTGGCAACCACAAAGTAATACCTTATATAGCATAGCAACAGATGCCGAAAAATCGCCGCTAGTTAATCAATTTAGTTGGAATACCAGCAAACAACAGTTTGGCCTATACAATACAATGAAGATTGCAGGAAAAGGTATATGCCATATCAATGTTAACGATAAACTTCAGCAACTTGCTATCGCTAACTATACCAGTGGTAACATTAGTCGCTTTAGCATTAATGCCGATACAATAGACAATATTGGCGATTTTAAAAATATTGGTAAAAGTATTACAGCACGCCAACAAGCGCCATTTATGCATTATGTCGGCTGGGGAAATGAAAATCGTTACCTTTATGCGACAGATTTAGGTACTGATGAAATATTGGTGTTTGATAGTAAAGACAAAAACTTATCGCCAATACAACGTATAAAAATGCACCCTGGCGATGGCCCTCGCCATCTTGTTTTTCACCCAACTCAAAAGATAGTTTATAGTCTGAATGAGTTAAGCAATAGCATCAGCGTTTTTAAACAAAATAGTGACTCTGGCAAGTTAACCTTTATTGATAAATACTTATTAAATCCGAAAGAAAAAGCCGGTGTCACCAATATTGCGTCTGCAATTCGTATCGATAACAGTGGTCAACATTTGTATGCGGCCGTGCGAGGTGAGAATATGCTATATGGTTTTACAATCAACAGCCAAGGAAAGCTAAGCATGATCAACAAAGTATCAACGGGTGGCGACCATCCGCGTGACTTTAATTTTTCTCCCGATCAAGAGTATTTGGTTGTCGCTAATCAATTAAGCCACCAACTCAATATTATTTATCGTGATAAAAAGTCGGGAAAATTAACCACGACTACCACTAAATTGCCGATGACTTCGCCATCGTATGTGCAACATTTTAGCCGTTAGTGATCAACTAATACTGTAGCTGTAAATTGTGTTTGAGTAAGAGCCTATGACACCGTCCAATGACCTAGATGATATAACACTCATTAACATGACTCTCGATGGTCAACGTCACGCTTATTCGATATTGGTAAGACGTTACGAATCGGCTATCAGGGCTTGTTTAAGAGTGCGGCTAAATAATATTCACGAAGCTGAAGACTTAGCACAAGAAACGTTTATTCTCGCTTATGACAAACTTGAGCAATTCCAAAAGGACGCTACTTTTGCCCCTTGGTTACGCGGTATTGCAATTAATTTATTACGTAACCAACAACGCAAACATTCAGCAATCGCAGTGGGTGGAAATAACGAGCTTGAAAACTTAATCAATCAACAAATTGAACAAAATTACGACAGCAATAACGAAATTGATTTAATATCTCATCTTAGGTTATGCATAGCCAAACTTGATGATAAAATGCGTACCCTACTTAGCGAGCACTTCACTTTGGGTTACTCTCTAACTGAGCTCTGTAAAAAGTATGGTGATCGTCATTCAACCATGACCATGCGTATGTATCGACTCAGACAAAAGTTGAAAACCTGTATTGAAAACAAGGTTGAGGACTAAGCCGTGAAAGACTTTAAAATAAGTAAAGCGCAAGAAAAATTACTCGCTGATTATTTAGCAGGCGAAGACGTAGCTGAACAATTATTAGCTGAATGCCAAGAACATCCCGAATTACTAAAGGAAGTGAGTTCACTCATTGCCCAAGCACGCATTTTATCTGGGGAATTGGACAGCAACAATCACACCGAGATATTTGTCGAAGAAGTAAATGCTCGAATTAATGACCGTCAACAACCTTCTTTATCTGAACAAGTAAACCTGAAATTAATTGATCGCGAAGCCGCCAATAATTGGTTGGATAAGCCTTGGACTATGGCGGCCAGTATTGCTGCTTTTGTGTGTTTTATATTTATCGCCAGCCTTTTTGAAGATCAGCGAGATTTTGCTACTGTCACAAAAATTGCAGCGGTATCCAACAATGAACAACGGCTTTTTTTAGGTAACACTCTCGGCCAAGGCGATATTGAATTAGCGCATGGTTTTAGTGAAGTAACCCTAAAAAATGGTGTCGTATTAGTACTAGAAGCACCTGTTAATTTAACTTTAAATTCGCCTGATAATGTCACTGTACACCACGGTAAATTGGTTGCTCGTGTACCACAAAATGCTATCGGTTTTCGTATCGATACCCCAAGCGCAGAAATTATTGATTTAGGCACCGAATTCGGGGTCGATGTAAACGCCAACGGAGAATCACAAGTTCATGTTTTAGATGGAGAAGTTAAAGCAAGGGCTAATAAAAAACAAAGTTATCAACATGTTAAAAAAGACCAAGCTTTGTCTTTTGATTTAGCCAATAAAATAGAACATATTACCAGCAATCCAAAAGAATTTATGCGAGTTTTACCCGGAAAGTCTGCAGTTAAGCCTAGCTATTTACATTGGTCTTTTAACAACAAAAAAGCCGATGCTTTTACAGAAAACAGCCGTGGTTTCGACGATCATAACTATCCCGCTTATGATATGTCTGCTGAAGGAAATATCAAACAAATTACTGGTGTTTATGGACAAGCGATTGAATTTAATGGCAACGGCGATTGGCTGAAAACTGAATTCCCTGGGATCGAAAGCAACCACCCTAGAACTGTCAGTTTCTGGGTAAAAATTCCAAGCGATTTTTCTACAGATAACGCATATGGCATTCTTAGTTGGGGACTACAAGAAGATTATGCATCATGGCAAATATCCCCTAATCCAGAAACCGAAAATGGAGAGCTTGGTCGCTTACGCATAGGAACTTATAAGGCGCAAGTAGTGGGTAGTACCGATTTACGTGACGACCAATGGCACCATGTAGCGGTTGTTTTATATGGCGGTGAAACATCCGATATTTCTACGCACATATTGTTATATGTGAATGGCAAACTCGAAAAAACTAAAAATAAATCAATCGCCAAAATCAATACACAGCTTGACCATCCAAAATCGCGACCTCTAACCTTAGGCCGTAATATTGGCTATAATCCCAAAGCTAAACATGTTAGCCAAAATTATTTTAAAGGCAGTGTTGATGAACTTTTTGTGGTAGAAGCAGCACTTGATCAACAACAAATAAAAACCCTCATGGAGGAAAATAGACTTTATTAACTATCGTCATTTTTTTGAAGGATGTCGTAACGCTGCGCTTGTAACATAACAATAAATTTGCATTATAAGGTAAGTTTATGAAACGAATATTTGGCAACTTTTTAAGGCCTTAGCGCAGCCTTCTGCTTACATTGCTCACGGCATGTGATGTACAAAACGCCAACAAAGAACTTTTTATTCGAGTAAGTTAATGAGGCTTCAAAAATAAGCCTCAACGTTAAGCTCTTTATCTTTCATCACATTTCTCTATATAAGGCCACAAAAAACCTAATAAATGGTTTACCTCCAACTTGTCGGCATCATCCAATTTTGGCAAAGGCGCCCGAACAATATCGTTAGAAAGTACCCCTCTAGCGGTCAACACAAACTTAGTTAAACGCATACGATAAATCACCTGAATAAGTAGCATAGGTAAAGTTCGCATATATAAATCACGGGCAGCTAATTCATCATCGTTGTTATACAATTGCCAGATTTTTACTTTTAAATCAGTTAGCTCTGCTGCTGGCATAGCAGCAATCGCTCCACGCTTCATTTCGTCGATAAGATAACACGCGCCTCCACCAATAACTCCCTGTAAATGTTTTGGCGCAAGTTTTAGTAATTTTGTAATACGCGCACCTGAAGGCAAGGTTTCTTCTTTGATATATTTAACATTGGGTAACGTTGCAATAATAGAAGTAATAACTTCTGGTGATAATTCTGCGCCAATCGGCTGAGGCGCATTCTGTAATACGATATCTATTTCAGGATAAGCAGTACAAATATCTGCCATAAATTGATGGGCTTGCTCTGGCTCATGTAAAAACTGCGCGGGCAGCAAAATCATTATGGCAGTAATTCCATAAGGCTTGGCCAGCTTAATATTTTCAATAATTTCAAGAGAAGTTCCTTTCCCTACCCCATAAATTATAGGCAAACGTTGGTTATTAGTAACAGATATTACAGATAACAATTTAAGTCGTTCATTTAACGATAAATAATCATGTTCACTTGCGCTTCCAGGAAAAACTAGACCATTAGCCCCTGATTTTATACAAAATTCGACTACGCTTTCCATTGCTTGGCAGTCGATCTTATTATCTGAATCATAAGGTGTTGGTAATACAGGTAAAATTCCACTTAGTATTTTCTTCATACGGTTAGATAACTCATCAATTAAACTCCGCCTTACCTTTATTTGTAATTACACCAGCGGAGTGACACATAATTAATCAAAAACTTAATTAATTATATTTTTATGAGCCAGAGCCTTTCCGTCATATAACATCAATGAATGACGTTAAAATCACAATTTAACTAAGTAGCTACTTAATTAAACTTTAATTTGCTCCACAAATTTTACCTAACCGACTAACCGTAACATCAACAGACTCTCACTAAGATAGAAATAATTCTGCCAGTAATTATTTCATCTTAACAAAATAAATTGTTGCTATAATAGCTACACATTGTTAATTTAAAAATGTCACCAAATGTGACAATTAAAAAACTATAAAATTAAATACAGAGAGTTAATGTATTACTTCTGTAGCAATAGGAAGTTAAAAAATGAAGAAAAAATTACGCACTTTCCGTTACAGTGCAATAGCGTTATCTATGTCATTATCCTTAGCAAATAATGCTATAGCAGAAACAAACGATGAAGATGAAGGTATAGAAAGAATAGTCGTATCAGGAATACAACAGAACTTAACTCGGGCGGTTGCGGCCAAGCGATATTCATCACAATTTGTTGATGTAATTTCTGCTGATGACATAGGTAAATTGCCTGATGCTAACGTCGCGGAGTCATTACAACGTGTTTCAGGGGTTCAACTAGAGCGAGGGATTGGCGAAGGTAGCGCCGTTTCAATTCGAGGATTACGAGAAAACATCGTACTAATTAATGGTCGTCAGGTTTACAGCGGCGGCGGCCGTGGCGACGAAGGGCCAGATACATTAGACTCTTCAACTTATGGCTTGCTATCACTTATTCCATCAAGTTTAGTGTCAAGTATCGAAGTGTCAAAGCAATCAAGTGCAAGTGAAATTGAAGGTGCATTGGGTGGCGTAGTAAATATTGTAACGCGTAAACCGTTAGATAGTGACAAAGAAACCATTGTTACAAGTGTGACAGGCTCCTACGGTGAGTTATCTGGTGACGCCGGTTTAGAGTATTCAGGACTGTATTCTAATGTTTTTTTAGATGGCACATTAGGTGTACAAGTCGCGGCTTCTAAGTCTAATCGAGAATTTCAGGAAGACGGCCTAAATACATTCTCAGGATATGATTTGGTTGCAGGATGGGAAGGAACCGAACACACCGGAAAATTATTATTTAGAGATATGCGCTTTTGGCAAATTAATGATGAGCGCGATAAAACGGGTGTAAATGCTATCGTACAATGGAAACCAAATGACGACTTAGAAATTTATGCAGACACTTTCTTTTCAAAAGTTAAATCTGATCGTCATCGTAATTGGGTTGGGTTTTATAATTGTTGCGGATATAGTGATATTGAAGTTACTTCAGAACCAGGTATTGACGTAATCACAGCTGCAACGGTAAACCGCCCAATGCAAGGTAATAGTGAATTCGCGGATGCTACCGCCGAATTTAGTAGTAATGCTATTGGGGCTTCATTTTTTGCCAATGGCTGGACCTATTCAGGCGAAATAGCTTATACCAAGGCTGAAAATGTCATTGAACAAGATTTTATCCGTTTTCAAATGACAGATGCAACAGCGGTTAGTTGGGATCTGCACGCATCTGATGTGCCATCGTTAGAATTTAGCGAAACAGCGTTATTAGATAAAGAAAAACTAGCATTGACAATTTTGTTTGATAATCATTTTGTTAACGACACTGAAGACCTAGCGTTTAATTTTGATGCGAAAATTGAACTTGACCATAGTTTCTTTAGTGGTTTTTCGTACGGTGCCCGCTTCAATACATTTGAAACTGAAAATGATGGATATTATCGAGACATTAGCCCAAATTTAAATTTGGCTGAAATTGAGGCAAGTTCTATAGGTAACATTAGCCAAGAGTATAAAAATAATGATTTTTTCTCTGGTGATGCTCCAGTAACTACCCAACATTATTTAATAGCCAATGAAGCGAACTGGCATGGTTGCGAAACGTTGAGCAGTTTATTTGATAATGCTCAACAAGCACTTTGTGACTCGACCTCAGCCCCTGATCGAGAATACCGTAACACAGAAGATATTCGAGCAATATTTGTAAAAGCTGATTTCGATTCAGAATTATTTGGCCGCAATATATCTGGTAATTTTGGGTTACGTAACGTTGATAGAGACTTAACGGCTCGTGGCAATATTATTGATAACGCAGATAATTCAGTGAATCCATATGAAACTAAAGTTTCACACTCTGAGCTACTTCCTTCAGCCGTAATGAAAGTAGATTGGAATGACGATTTAGTTTTCCGCTTTGGTGGTGCTAGGGTTCTTTCGTTTCCTAATACGGCAGATTTAACTAGCGGGGTTGTGTTAGGCGACAACTTTACCGGTGTTGGTGGTAACCCATTATTAAATCCGATTGTTGCTAATCAATATGATTTCTCTGTTGAATGGTACTTTGATGATGCATCTTTGCTATCGGCGGGTTTGTTTTACAAAGACTTAAAGTCATTCATTATTGCAGCCGAAGAGTTTAGAAACTTACCTGGTATTAGTGAGCCAATTCAAACTCAAACGAAAAAGAATGGAGAAGAAGGTAAAATTAAAGGTATTGAGTTGTTATACCAACAACCATTTACTTTCTTACCTGGTTGGTTAAGTGATACAGGTATTATGACTTCATATACTTATATCGATAGTAAAACACCATTTATGGATGACAGTGGCAACAATATTCAATTGCCAGGGTTATCTAAAAATAACATCAACATAGTGACATACTATGAAAATGAGACATTTGGTGTCCGTTTAGCCTATAACTGGCGAGACGAATATATCGATTCTCTCGGTGTATCTGATCATGGTATTTATGTGAAAGCTTATGATGACCTTGTCGCTAGCGCTAATTGGAAAATTAGTGACAATATGAAGTTAAATTTTGAGGCGTTAAATTTACTAGATACTCGCCAACAACAATACCATGCTTATGAATATGCGATCCGCCGCAATGTAGAGTTTGGCCGTACTTACAAACTTACTTTTTCGGCTAACTTTTAAGTAATGGCTCTTGCCTTATTGCCCCTCAATAAGGTCTCTCCAAGTTGCGCCCCTGTCAAAAGGGGCGCCTTTTTTAAGTATTCATTGCTTAGAACACGTGCAGCCATTGTGTTTAGTCGCGAATACTATATTATATTCGAGTATCAAAAATTATTAATACGCATAGACATATAGACTCCTCATAAATGCCATCAGAAAAAAAAATTAAATCCCAATTAAATCAAAGTTTGATCGATGGTGTTGCTACTTTGCAAGAGCTTGCATTATCTACCGAACCAGTGGGTTGCCGTGAACTTGCACGTAGACTTCATATGGAGCCAACAAGAGTAAATCGCCTTCTCATTACGCTAGAATATCTTGGAATAGCTCGAAAAACGACTAAGCGAAAATATACAGCAGGCTCAGGTATGCATGTATTGGCAGCTCAAAGTTTATTTGCTTCGGGATTAATCAACCATGCAATAAAACCTATTGAATCACTTAAAAAATTTGGTTTAACTATTGCGCTAGGGATGCTTTGGCGTGATCATGTTAGCTACCTTTACCATGCTCATCCAGGTATGAAATCTACCGAGGCGATTGGTCGAATGGGATTATACCCAGCAAGTTCAGGCGGGGTTGGCTTAGCCTTATTAGCACAGCTTGAAGACCATAAAATTAAAGAAACTTATCAATATATCGAAGATATCCCCAATTATCCAAACGGGATTAATGAACTACTTACCGTGGTAGCAAAAACGAGGGAGCGAAGTTTTAGCTATGTAAAAACCGATGAACAAACTTCAACGTTAGCGATTGCCATAGGTGAGCCAGCATTTTGTGCCATTGGTGTTTCAGGTTGGATCCCCGAAAAAAACCTTAATGATATTTTGCCGAGTTTAAAAGCCGTTGCCAAACAAATAGAAAGTGAAATGCAATAGCACTCATCCCGTCAATAATTTGTGTCGTTATTTATAACTAAAGACAATAGTTTAAAAAACAGCAATGAAGATTATTATGACGACTCACCTAACACTTGTTAAAACGATACAACGCTTAAAGCAGCTATACTTCCTAATTATTATAAATTTATTCATGAGTTATAGCTGTTTAGCAGTAGAGAATAACTGGCAAATATCACTTAACGGTAATTGGCAATTCACAAATCAAAATTTTATTGACGAAAACACCTTATTAAGTAGCGATTTTACGCTTTGGGATAGTTTAATGGTACCTGGTAACTGGGATACCACCGAAAAGTATAAAACTTATTCAGGAAAAGCATATTACCAAAAAAGTTTTAACCTACCCGAGCAGTGGCGAGATAAAAATATTCGCTTAAAATTTAATGCTGTCTACCAAAGCGCAAAAGTTTGGCTAAATGGTCAATTGTTAGGTCAACATGTTGGCGGCTATACGCCATTTGAATTTAATCTTACGCCTTATATCAATTTTACAAAAACAAATTCGTTAGTAGTAATGGCCGACAATAGCTATCAACGTGGCGCTTGGTGGGCTTGGGGTGGTATAAGCCGAGATGTCAGCTTATCTGCCGATAATGATGTTCGTCTTGTTTATCAACATATTACTGCTATCCCTGATTTTGACCAACAAATCATTAATTATCAAATCAAATATAAATTACAAAATTACAGCAACAAAAAACAAACGGTTAATATCACATCATCAGTTCAAGACAATGAACAACACAAAAAGCAATTTTCTAATACCATCACCTTAGAGGGAAAATCAACGGGGTTTAAACAGATCAAGTTTGTTGATGATTTGAAAAATTACCACCTATGGCAACTGGATAATCCTTATTTATATAAGCTCAACAGCCAAATTAGTACCCAGCAGCAAACAATTGATCACAAAGTTGATAATTTTGGTATTCGTAAATTTGAAATACGTGGCGAACAATTTTATTTTAATAATCAAGCAATGCGTTTAAATGGTTTAAACCGAGTACATGACCATCCGGATCACGGCAATACAGAGCCTAAAGCGTTAGTAATAAGAGACATGCAAGACATTAAAAGCCTTGGTGGAAATTTTTCCCGCTTAATGCATGCTCCACTTTCAAAAAGCCTATTAGATGCCTGTGATCGTTTAGGTTATTTAGTGATCGGGGAAATTCCTGTTTGGGGTGATGATGACCCGCAATCTTTTCCAGACAACCCATTAACTAAACAATGGTTAAAAGAAATGATTGAACGTGATTTTAATCATCCTGCTATCGTCGGCTGGAGTGTTGGCAATGAATTGCGTGATCCCCTGCCGCCTTGGTCTGAAAAAACATTAACACCAAGTCAACTAGGCTATATTAACTCAATGTTAGATTATGTTGCCAAACTCGATCCTAACCGGCTAAAAACCTATGTGTCATTAACCGCTTTCAATGCCTCAACCAATAAAAGTAATGAGCCCTATGATAAATTAGATTTTATCTCCATCAATAGTTATGGAAACGCAACTCAAAAAGTAACCGCGACTCACCAAAATTTCCCAGGCAAACCCATTTTTCTATCGGAAGTCGGCATTAAACAAATCGGTGGTGGTGCTGGCGCGAGTTTAAATGAAGAACTTGTAGCCGAGCTAAAACAACTGAAAAACTACCCTTACCTTATTGGTTTTTCACTTTGGGCTTATAATGATTACCGCAGTAACTACAAAGGCACGCCAAAATCCGGCTACCGAGAATGGGGGATCGTAAATCAATATCGTGAGAAAAAAGCAGCGTATTATCAACTCAAAGATATTTTTAATTTCTGGTTAACACCAGCAATAAAAGAATAGTTTTTTTAATAAATAAGTGTCAATTCTTCTCCTCAATAACAATTAGTTATCAATATTAATAATATTAATAAAGAGAATGAAAAGATGTTTAGCAAAACTTTAGTCAAAAACAATAATCTATCCACCCTAGTACTGATTATATTTAGCTTGTTTATCAGTGCTTGTGGTGTTGTACAAAACCAATCAAGACAAAATGATAACCCGTTGTCTTTATCAACAAAGGGTGTTACCACACAAACTCAATCGTTAGCCGGTCAGTGGTCATTTAAAATAGATCGCTACAACGTTGGCCATAAAGAGCAATGGTGGGCTCAAAATTTAAATGTTGAACATTGGGACCAAATTAAAGTTCCAGGTGTTTGGGATGTATATGACCAATATCATGATTATACAGGCACTGCTTGGTATCGTTATCAGTTTGATAGCAAAAAAATCGCCGGATTAGACAAGGTACAACTTAATTTTGACTCTGTTTATCACGATAGCGAAGTTTGGCTCAACGGGACAAAATTAGGTGAAAATAACCTAGGTTTTATGGCCTTTAAATTTGATGTTTCTAAGCATTTAAAAACAACGGAAAAAAACACCTTAGTTGTGAAGGTGAACAACCGAGTAAAACGTGGAGCTGTCTGGAACTGGGGAGGGATACGTTTTCCTGTTTACCTAACTTATCAACCAAAAACACATTTAGAACAAGTTTATGTAACCGCAACGCCCAACTTAAAACAGGGCAACGCAAAGTTAAGTATCCGAACTAAAATTAATACTGATAAAGCTGATTTAAACAACGCCGAAGTCGAGCTTGATATTAGCTACAATAACAAAAATATTTATCAGCAACGTTTCTCTGCTCATAAAGCTATTATCGATGAAAATAACCACTTTAATATCACCCATAATTTAAGCTTAAATAAAGAGCAAGTTACTCTTTGGCACTTCAATGATCCAAACCTTTACAACATTAAAGCAACGCTTGTATTAAATGGAAATAAACATCACCAAATTAACGATAGATTTGGTATCCGCAAGGTAGAAACGAAGAATAATGCTCTTTATTTAAATGGTGAAAAAATCCGTTTAAATGGCTTTAATATGGTGCCCGAAGATAGATTCGATGGTAATTCACTACCATTATCACGTATCAAAGAAGACGTTGATCTATTAAAAACACTTAATGGTAATTTTGCCCGTTTATCAGGACCTGCATTGCCAAAAGCTTATTTAGATTACCTCGATGAAGTAGGCTTTTTATTAATTGAAGAAGTTGGTTTATGGGGCAAAGATAAACTTGTAGACCCTGATCATCCAATGCCTAAGGAGTGGCTAAAACGTTTAGTTAACGATCATTATAATCACCCATCGATTATTGGTTGGAGTGTTGGCAATGAAATTGGTGATCTAGACAAAAACCCTAAAGCATTAGAGTATGTAGAAGGAGCGATCAAACACTCAAAACAACTAGATCCGACTCGACTCGCTGTATATATTTCCTACTCTGCCGATTTCCAGGCAAATGACCCAACTATGTATTCTGATATTGTGATGTTTAATAAATATAACGATCATGAAGAACGACTGAAAGTTGTCCATAATTACCACCCAGAAAAAGCAATTTTCTTTTCTGAAATTGGTACTAAATTAGATGGTGTTGACCCTAATGAGTCTACGTTAGACCCGCAAAGTTTATGGAATGGATTAAAAAAACATCCTTATTTAATTGGTACTTCACACTTTGCTTTCAGTGATTATCGCAGTGATTGGAAAGATGAAAAACCAACTTGGACAACAGATTACTCAGAAAACCGAGCTTGGGGCGTGTTAACGTCTTATCGCACACCGAAACGTGCCTTTGATAAGTTAAAAAACTTTAATGCACCAGTTGAAGAATTAAAGCTAAAACAAATAAGTAACAATAATTTTGAAGTTTCACTACAGCCGAAATCAACCAATACCTTCCCTGCATTTGTTATGCGCAACTATCAAATCGCTTGGTTGGCGAAAAATGAGCAAGGTGAAATAAAAGATGCTGGAACTATTGATTTACCCACAATTACCCCTGGCGATAATGAACTAATCAACCGTTTCAAAGTGACTCAGTCTTTTGACAAACTTAGTGTTCATTTACTCGATCCTTTTGGTTATATCGTAAAACAAGCCGACATATTTCAAGCACTCCCCAAAGCGCCTGTTATTAAATCGATCTTTACTTCACTAGATATTATTCGTGTGACATATGATAAAACAGATATGGCAACAGAATATCAGCTTGAAGTGATAGATAGCGCAGGTAAAAAAATTCTTGGTAAAAAAACCATTAATAACTTTGCCGAAATAGCTAATTTAGAAAAAAATCAAGCTTACCAACTTAAATTAACGGCTATTAACCCATTAGGCGAAAGCAATAATAGTAGTTTTCAACCGGTAGCGACTACGCCAGCAGAATTACCGCCTGTAGTTTGGTCAATTGCCGCAAAAGACGATGCCTTTCATATCGGCTTTTCAGTACACCGCAAAGACTTTAAATATGAAATTCAATATGGTTTAGCTCCTGGTGATTACACAAAGAGTTTCCTCATTGATACTCACGGCGCCACTCGTATTCCTGCGCTAGCGCAAGGTAAAGATCATTATTTTCGTTTAAGAAGATTAGTTACAGGGAGTGTTGATAGCGAATGGACCGATGAATATAAAGTAATTATGCCAACGTCTAAAGGATTGAGAGCACCAAACGATGCTGTATTATTTTCGTCAACTGAAGGCGCTATCTTAGCTTTAACACCGATACAAGGCGCGACAAATTATCGTTTAAAGTGGCAACAAAATAATATCACACAAACACTTGATACAAATTTAGCATACTCTCCATTGATCGCTTTAAAGAAACTTAGCCTACAAAACATTGGCTCTGTCAGTATTGCTACAATAGATAACAATGGAAAAGTTGGCTCATATACAAATGTCAAAATGATCAAGTAACATCAACTTAAGAATATCAGCAAAACAATTATTAGCTGCCCTAGTAAATTCATTTTGCTAGGGTTAGCTCTTAATTCATAACAACGACAAAGCTAACTTTAGCAGCGACTCTCACACGCCAAATTTATCTATAGCCTTATAATAACGGTTGAATTACCTATGTTCACCGAGTTATTAAATTTCGCTAAAGAACTGTGTGTTTGGGAACAAATAAAAAATTACTCGCCTATTTCTATACAATAGAAATATTGCTTTTAAGCGTTTAGTAACAACTTACTAAACGCTTTGTTTATTGCAAACTATTAAAAAACAGCTACTTTACAGAGCATTTAACTATTAGCGATAAAATAATGAGCCCGCGATAAATAACACGATTTAATGTGCTCTATCAGTAGCTTTATTTTTTGAGGCAGTTGCTTGGTAAACGGATAAACCGCATAGACACCGAGCTTTTTCGCCACTAACAGCGGAAAAATATCAACTAGCTGACCATCACATAAATCATGATAAACCAAACACCTTGGCACATAGGCAATGCCATAACCGCCTAATGCGGCTTTTCGTAATGCTGCCGCATTATTAGTAGAGAATGAGCCAGATACCGTGACAAAATAATTGCCTTCGTCAGATTTAAACTCCCAATCACTCGCTCCAGTTGTTTGATAAACATAGCGTAAACAATCATGATTTTTTAATTCGTTAGGCACCATAGGCTGACCATTTTTACTGATGTAATCAGGGGAAGCACACACCACCCATTCAGAATCGATAATATGGCGAGCGATCAAACTTGAATCATCAAGACAACCGGTACGAATAACAAGATCATATCCGCCTTCAATTAAATCAACAAAGCGATTATCAAGTGACATATCAACACTTAAGCCTGGATGACTTTGGCAGAACTCACCTACCGCATCAGCAAGTAATAAATCGCCAGAGATAGTAGGTACCGACATTTTTATATGGCCTTTAACTTTATCACCAAAACCTGAAACGGCATCTTTAGCTTCTGAAGTTAATTGGCTCACCATGTTAGCTCGTTGAATTAACGCTCTACCTGCTTCCGTCAGCGTTAAACTGCGTGTGGTTCGATACAACAACTGCACACCCAGCTCTTTTTCTAAGCGCGCTATATGTTTACTGACTACAGAATTAGTCAGGTTATGTTCGTCAGCTACCTTGCTAAAGCTGCCAAGCTTAACCACCTGTGAAAACAAAATTAAATCATTCGCCAACATCATTATGTAACTTTTGGAAATAGTGTTTATCATTATCTACATTTATCACAAAAATATAAAGTATATAATTGCTTCAGTTACAAATATAAACATTGAACTTTTAATCAAGCTAACTAGATGCCCGACATGCTGATTTAGCAAACTTCTGGTAGTTACAAAATGATAATAGGACTAAAACCATGATTATTTCTGCATCGACAGATTACAGAAAAGCTGCACAAGCAAAGCTGCCACCTTTTTTATTCCATTATATTGATGGGGGTTCTTATAGCGAACATACCCTAAGAAAAAATACCGAAGATCTGGCTGAAATCGCGTTAAGACAGCGTGTATTAAAAAATATGTCGGAGCTTAATTTAAACACCGAAATTTTTGGTGAAAAATTAGCTATGCCTATCGCGCTTGCACCTGTTGGTCTTACCGGTATGTATGCCCGTCGTGGTGAAGTACAAGCAGCCAAAGCAGCTGAAAATAAAGGTTTGCCGTTTATCATGTCAACGGTTTCCGTTTGTCCAATTGAAGAAGTGGTACCGGCAATTGAACGACCAATGTGGTTCCAATTATACGTGCTAAAAGACCGCGGCTTTATGAAAAACGTACTTGAACGTGCCAAAGCTGCTGGTGTAACCACCTTAGTATTTACTGTAGATATGCCAGTACCTGGTGCGCGTTATCGAGATATGCATTCAGGCATGAGTGGCCCTAATGCTGCTGTACGTAGAATATTTCAATCGATGCTTCATCCACAATGGGCATTAGATGTTGGTGTATTAGGCAAGCCACATGATCTTGGCAACATTTCAACTTACCGCGGTGAACCAACCAAATTAGAAGATTATATTGGCTGGTTAGGTGCAAACTTCGATCCTTCAATTTCTTGGAAAGATCTTGAGTGGGTTAGAGAGTTTTGGGATGGTCCAATGGTAATTAAAGGCATTTTAGACGAACAAGACGCAAAAGATGCGGTAAGTTTTGGTGCTGACGGTATTGTTGTTTCAAACCATGGTGGTCGTCAACTTGATGGTGTTATGTCATCAGCTAAAGCATTACCTAGAATTGCTGATGCGGTAAAAGATAACTTAACCATATTTGCTGACTCAGGTATTCGTTCAGGCTTAGACGTTGTAAGAATGTTAGCTTTAGGAGCTGACTGTGCCTTACTTGGCCGTTCTTTCATCTACGCTTTAGCTGCTCAAGGGCAAGCCGGTGTTGAGAATTTACTTGATTTATATGAAAAAGAAATGCGAGTAGCGATGACCTTAACAGGTGCTAAATCAATTAAAGACTTAAACCGAGATTCTTTAGCCAAGTTTTAATTTGTTTTAAATTATTCTCTTAATCACAACTTATCACTTATAAAACTGAACTACTTTAGGGCTCTCTCCTCCCTATAGTGGTTTCAGTTTTTCCAAAAAATATTACGCACGGTTTAAGCAAGCCAATTACAACTTAATATGCTGTTTAAATAACGGTAAATGCTCGTCTGTACGATGGCTAACTAACAAAATAGTACTTTGCTGCTGCTCGGTCAGGTATTCTAAAAAGTTAAGAATACGATGACGATTTAACTCATCTAGCCCTTGAGTGGGTTCGTCTAAAATCAATAACAAGGGTGATTTAACTAAAGCTCTAGCAATTAAAGCAAGGCGCTGCTCACCATAACTTAATTGTTGAAACGGTGTGTTTTGATAGTCTAATAAACCAACTTGCTGTAACCATTGACGAGCAAGTTCAATATGGTGTTTTTCAGGTTGACGATATAAACCGATAGTATCGTAAAAGCCAGAAATCACCACCGTTAACAAATCACCATTAACACGGTATTGTCGATGTAACTCAGCACTAACAATACCCATTTGTTTTTTAAGCTCCCAAATACTTTCGCCTGAGCCCCTTTTGATCCCTAAGACACGCAGATCATTGCTATAGCACTGAGTACAATCTCCGGTAATTAAGTGCATTAAGGTTGATTTACCACTGCCATTACGCCCGCTGATCAAAGTATGTTGCAAGGGCTTTATTCGAACATTTAACTCACTAAAAACATTAACACCGTTGTAAGACACCTTGCCATTGTTAAGTTCAACTAAATAAGGATGATCATAATTTTCTCGATGTTTTAACGTAGCAGGCCAAGTTAAGTTGTTTTCTTTTGGGGTAAGTAAAACATCTAACTGTCGTTTGGTTTCTTCATTGTCAAATTCACCAATAACGTCAAGCTGACCACGTTCAATAAAAGCAATGTTTTTACACCAAGCAGGGATATCTTGGCGATTACTTAACAGCAAAATAATCGTGATATTGTTTTTAGCAAGCTCAGCTAACGCATTTGACAAAGCGTGGCATGAGTCGACATCTAAACTATCAAATGGGTTATCACAAATCAGCAACTCAACACCATTAAAGATAGCTTGTAATATTAATAACTTCCGGCCTTCACCAGTACTTAATTGTCGATAGCCAGTTTCCATGCGATGGCCTAAATTAAACGCCTTAATTAAAGGATCATCCAACTTTTCTTTTGGGAGAAAATCTTTCGCTAGCGTGCCAACGTCATTCGCATCAAGAAAATCACTGGCATCAAGTTTTAACTCATGCTCGTAAATTCGCTGCTGAGTTTCAAACGACACCATGCCAATTTTATCAGCCGGTGGTAGCGTTAATGTATCAACATGTTGTGGTATTAATTTTCCAGCGAACAACTCATCAATATATTGTTTACCTGAGCCATTTTTACCTAAAACGCACCAAGTGGCATGTTTATCTACCTGCCAATGATTAATCCTTAGTTGATGATGTTGTAAGTTGTTAATATCGATCATAAACATAAAATAAATACCAAATTGGTTGAATTAGCAAACCTACTTAGGCGGCTAATTTGAATAATTAAAGCACTATGTATAGCACTTATGAGCACGGTTAACGGCAGCGCCATTTATCTTCAGCTAATAACGCTTGTACTAGCTCGCTATTGTGATCTCGCTGAGTAACCCTAATACTCGGGTAGCCCGCTTTACGCACCGTTTGATGAAAAATAGCGGCTTGGTTTAATTTTTCCGATAAATTACTTTGGCTGCATTGGTTATTCAAACGGATCAACGCAAGCGCCCCAGCTTCTTGTATACTATTTTGCCGTATTTTAATTATCTTTTGCTTAAAATTTGCGTGCACCAACACATATTCTTCACCCATATGATAATCGAACTGATACGGAATGTTATGCTTAGTTAATTTTGAAAGAAACAAGCCATTGGCAAAAGATGAGTCAATCACCTCAATAGAATAAAATTCAGCTTCTTTACTACAACTTACACAAATAAGCATTAATAACACAATCAGAAAAATTTTCATGCTTGCTTAAGACCTTTCTATAATTTGTAAAGTTTCTTGGTAACAAGCCAAACAAAACTGCTCAAACGCATTCAGTTCAGTAATGTTCGGCCAAGCTCCTGTTTTATTATTCAATTGACCAGCTACCTGCGCAATAGCCGCATGTACTTTTGCATACCAACGATGCGCGTCGGGCAAATCAATGTTTTGACTAGCAGCACTATTCAGTAAATTAATCACTTCAGTCATTAATACCGCAACATGTCGCGGCAGCGCATACTCGATATAAACTTGTTACTGTGTCCAACTTTTTTCTTTGCGTGTAGTTGTAATTAACGAGCCCTCATACGAATGCATTATATATTCCCAACACCCGATAAAAGTTAATATAGATTAACTAAAGAGTGATGATTAAGAAACACAATTATCAATGCTATAAAATTGCTACCAAGGTAGCAATAACCTATAATAAAAAGCAATATTAGCTATTATAGTAGCATTTCAGGAACTTTATATGCTCTCATTACTAACCCCTTTTGATTTACAGTTAGAATTTAGCCAGTTTTGCAAAAAAGCTCGAAAAATTAAGGGCTTTAGTAGTAAAGAGTTTTCTGAAAAAACAGGGGTACCCGACAGCACCATTCGTAAATTTGAAAACACAGGTGAAATATCATTTAGGCAGTTTCTCATGCTTTATGCAGAATTAGGTAAGCTCACAGAACTGCAAAAACTCACCCAGTTGACCGATTCTCCGAAAAATTTAGACGAGGTGCTTAAAGATGCTTAAACATAAATTAGTTGTTAAGCGAAAACTCTCTGATGGCAACTCTATCAAGGTAGGCGAACTTGCCGAAAATAAAACGGGAATATATTTTCAGTACAACGAACAATATTTAACGCAATATTCAAGTATTTCCCCTTTTGCTTTAGAAGATTATTTACAAGCCCAACTCGCTCCGCAGATACCGCATAACAAATTACATGGCGTTTTTGCTGACAGCCTTCCCGATGGCTGGGGTTTGTATTTAATGGATAAAATTTTTAGAAAAAATGGTTATGATCCTAAACAAATAACACAGCTAGAACGTTTGGCATTTATCGGTGATAACTGTTTAGGTGCCCTTTATTATGAACCCACCAGTGAGCTTTCTAAAAATATTCCTCAAGAGCACTCTATTCAAACATTAGGTAAATTAGCTGTAGCTGAATTTGAAGGCACAGAGACAGAATTGATTGAAAGCCTCATGAATACGGCAGGATCTGGCGGTGCTAGACCAAAAATCAATGCAACTCAGTTAGCTAACGGTACTTATTCTACTGATAAAGATGCAACAGGTAAGCCTTGTATTATTAAACTTACCTCTGAAAAATTTGCTTTATCACATGAAGAAAGCTTGATTGAATATTGCTGTATGACACTAGCAAATCAATGCGGAATAGAAACTGCTAATTTTGACTTGCTCGAAGCCGAGCACAATAGGTTTTGGCTAAAGCAAGATAGATTTGATTGTATTGGTGACAATGGCCGTTTTCATATGATTTCGGCAAGTGGCCTGCTTGATGCTTCATTTCGAGAACCGTCACTTGATTATGTTGACCTAATAAAAGCGACACGCATGATGTGTGGTGTTTCAGAAGCAAGGAAGTTAATCAGTAGAGCTCTCTTTAATTATTTAATTTGTAATCAAGATGATCACGCAAAGAATTTCGCATTTTTGTCTGATGATAATAACAACTGGCAGTTGTCTCCCTTTTACGATGTCGTTTATTCTCCATCTCCCTATCAGGAACATATGACTTCATTTGCTGGCGATGGTGTAAAACCCACTAAAAAAGCACTTGAACTCATGGCTCGACAAGCAGGTATCAACCCAAAAGAAATAAAACCTATTGCACAAAAACTCATGGATAACATATTAAATATCAAAGAGCTGCTTAACAATTTTGGAGTTTCTAAAAGTAGTTCAAATATCATTCTAAAAATCATAAAAGAAAAGGTTATGCTTTTAAACCAGCAACTTTAAAATATTATTGAACCGTTATTATTTTAATTATTAATAAAGGCTCTATTTATGGTTACGGTAAAGCTTTTGACACCGCATGTTTTATTAAGTTTAGCTTTGAGACAAAAGCGCCTAAATTGTAAATTTTTAGACCTTCCCTGACACATTCTTGTATATTTTCAATGTGTTAGTTGAGGTTGTTTTATAAATTACTGTTTTTTATAATCGCTGAATCTAGCAACGTTGCTAGGTAAATCGTCCGTTGGTTCAAGTTCTTGCTTGTTATCGTCATCTTGGGTGATCATCTGGCAGTATTCAAACAAACGCTCTATTGGAATAAACTTTTCTTTTCTCTGTTTTAAACGTTTAACTTGGCCATTCAGGTAAATGGCTAAATCTTCTGATAGCGCTAATGGCATTTCTTGTAATCCATGCTCTTGCAGCGTTTGTTTCACCCATAAAGTGGCATCAGTAATATGGCCATTAATACTTAAGTCGGTATTTTTCGCCCAGCTAATATCAAAGCTTATGGCATCTAGCTTACTTAACAATAAAACCGCGTCACTATTAGGCAGTAGTTGATTCACACTTATCATTTCAACTAACAAGTGCTGCCATTGCATAGAAAGTTGTTGATGTATTTCGGCTAGCGTTATTGGCCTATAAACAGGCATAAAGCAGGTAAAGCGGCTATGTGCTTCAGTAGCAATAATGGTTTTATAAAATGACCGATAACTATTATCAATAATATGCAGCTGCCAGCTAAACTTTTTCGCATTTGTCACTATGGTATTTCGGCCTTTTTGAGTTTCTACTAACGTAGGTAACTCGGCTTTAAGCCATTTGTCTAACGCTTTACTGGTTGAATAAAATAATTGCATGTTACCCACTAATTCTCCACTAACTCAGGCCAGTTAATTTTTGCTTTATCTACGCCGTTTTTACAGCTCATTAGTTCATTCCCTCGATAATTTTTACAGCCCCAAAATTCACTATGTTTGCTTGCCCGTAACACCATTTCAGCATGACAAACTTTACAGGTGGGTATAATGCTTTTGCAGGCATCATTTAAACACAGCTTGAAACCTTGGTGGCGTGTGCGTGACATTGGGCTTTCACATTGTACGCACGGCTTTTCTTTATGTTCGCAGCGCGGAAAATGTGAGCAGGCATAAAAAGCACCATAACGCCCTGTGCGTTTGGTTAATATGCCGGTGTCGCAGGTCATGCAAGTAATATCGTCAGTGTACGTTTGTTCGCTGTGGCAGTTAAATTCATTCAACTCAATGTGATGATCATTAATGAGTTCATGAACAAAACAGCTAGCATTAGCCATATCGGCAATGATGTACACTCGATGTTTGGCGCGGGTTAAAGCAACATAAAATAGTCGTCTTTCTTCAGCATAGTTATAATCTTCTTGCTGAGGCAAAAGCGCGTCTAACATTGGCGGTGTCGCTTTTTCAGATGGAAAACCATGTTTACCTTTTGTTAACCCTAAAATAACCACATAATCAGCTTCTTTACCTTTTGAAGCGTGGAAAGATTGCGACGCTATTTTTAATAATGGGAACTTTGCGTACAGCGCTTGAAGGTCTGACTTATTCGGTAATTGAAACCAAAAACGCGCTAATAAATATACCGTTACCGGTTTACATACTTTGGCATGAATCGCGTGTAATGCTTCTTCAAGTGCGCCATTAGATATTTCTGGTATTAGGTGCTGATGACTAGCATTTTCCGCTTTTCTTAACAGTGAAATTGCCGGCGCTGACACTTGTGTTATTGAGGCCATAGTTTTGTTTAACTGATGCGGGTTTTTACCAATAAAGGCGGAAGCAACCTCTCCTATTTTGTTATTAAAGCGAAAGGTTAAATCTAATTCAGTTTGGGTAGTAAAACCAAAGTATTGGGCAAATTGGGTGGTTAATTTCAAATCGGCACCGCTGAAACGATAAATCGCTTGCCAGTCATCACCCACGGCAAAAACCGAGCTTCCATGTTGATTATCACGCAGCGCTTTCACTAACCTTGCTCTTGGCTCTGAAATATCTTGAAATTCGTCCACCATAATATAGCGCCACGGTGATTTAAATGCGCCAGATTTTACATAACCTATCGCCTTTACAATCATGTCTTCAAAGTCAATTTCACCACGCTTACTTAATAACTTGTTATAAGCGGCCATGATAGGTTTTAACAATTGTAATGCTTTGGTTATTTGTTTTGGATCGCGCGCTTGTTTAATTAGGTTTGTTTCTGCGTTTTCATCTAAATACGCGGCTTTATACAGGCCAAGCAGTTTACTAAAAAGCTCAGCTAAAACGGTAATTCGCCCGGTTTCTTTTAAGCTTGCTAGTATTGATTCAACCGGCAACATTTCACATTGAATATCAGTGTTCAACAAAGCGGTATGAAGATCACTAAGTAATACGCCTTGTTTATGTTGAGCATATGTTAGCGCAATACATTGAGTATTGTATTGTTCATGGGTGGCATTTTTCCACGCTATGCCTTCGTGGTAGGCGTTTTTATCAATATAAGGAGCTGTATTACCCTGTTCATCAATACCATAATATTCGATATACAGATTATACTCTGGCAAGTAAAAATCAGGCTTATATTGCTGGTATTCAATGGTTTTAACATCAAATTGATATTGCGCTTCATATTGGTAGTCAATGCCATGATAAAAAAGCCAGTTGGCAATATAAAGCTCTCCAAAACTTTTTACTTTATCGCCTTTTAAGCTACGAATGTCGTTGTCATTTAAATATTGGTAATAATCGCCAAGGGTTTTAAAGTCAAAGTCATTTTTTTCTATGTAGTAATATTTATTAAAATAGTTTAATACCAGTGCGCGATAATCAGGATCATTTTCGATGAAAGATTCAAAACACGTTTGCACCCATTTAGCTTTGGCTTTTTCATCTTCGGAAAACACTGAAATACTTGGTTTAGCGCCCTCAACTTGCGAGATAATATTTAGCCCTACACTATGAAAAGTGGTCGCTTTTATTTTATCGGTGGCCAGCTTGTTTTGAATTCTTTCATCCATTTCATCAGCGGCTTTTCTACCGTAGGCAAGTAGTAAAATGTCTTCATACTTTGCTTGCTCACTTGCTACTAAAAAACCAGCTCGGCCGATCATCACACTGGTTTTGCCAGAGCCGGCACCCGCGAGTAATAAGTTATTGTCGTTATCAATCACACAAGCTCTGCGTTGACGCTCGGTTAACGGGTTTGACTCAACCTTATCGAAGAATGATTTGTGTTGTTGAAGCTGCTGATGAATATATTTTTCTTGGTAGGTTTGCGTTAACGTATCATCCCATTTTGCATATTTTTCTAACCATTGAATTTGTTTACTCACCAAAGACAAGGCTTTACTGGTTTTAATCCAGGGCAACCAACGCGCATGTTCTTCGGCAATAGTTACTTTGATTTTGTTAGCGGTTGATTGCCGTAAAAAATACTTGTTAGCGGTAGAGGTAATTTTATTTAGTAACGAATTAAGCTTAGGTAAGTGTGCGTTTACCCAATACTGATCACATTCGGTTTTTAATAAATACTCAGCGCTATACGCCATCATAGTTAATTTATACGTTTGGCTAACGGTTGCAAAACAAATGGTTTGCCCGAAAAAACCAAATTCGAAAGACACCGGCGTAATTAACTCGCTCCAGTTAATTAGCT
The DNA here is from genome assembly GCF_053470345.1 of Thalassotalea agariperforans. NCBI lineage: Bacteria > Pseudomonadati > Pseudomonadota > Gammaproteobacteria > Alteromonadales > Colwelliaceae > Thalassotalea > Thalassotalea agariperforans. The sequence continues at coordinate 32,969 of NZ_JBQMWH010000014.1, forward strand.
GGGTAGTTTGTTTGTCGGCTAGCGTTAAACCATTTTTATTAACAGCAACTGATAGTTTTTTGGGAAATATTCGACCGAAGATACTTGATGCAATAACACTCATTAACAGCAGAATTCTTATTGTGGAATTAAATAATTGCCGGCATTTTAAGTTAATAGGAGAGGTAAGTGTAAATAAATCATAAAAATGAATGTAGTTGAATTGCTCAACTACATTTCACCCCTTGTTGTCACAGCAACTTAGTTATGGAGAACTTTTAACGAGCCTATTTGTGGTGCCCAATCCTTACCCGAGACTCCATGTTGCGGGAACGATATGCGTAAATAAGTGAAGTTTCCTACGGGTAACTCAGCGTTGTATGTTACCTTAACCCAACCAGAAGCGAGCACTTCCTCAATAACAGGGCTTAATATTATTCTATTTGATAAACCTGAGCTTTCTGCAACTTCAATAACAAAATGGTTATCGTTATTGGTTTCTGCTTCGAAGTAAGTAATTAATTCAACTCGTTTCATGCTCTGTTCAAAAACATAATCAAGCGATGATGCATAATCACCCCAACGTTTTAATCTGTCGTTATCGCCAAAGAAATACTGAGCATTTCCATTTTCAATAACCAAATTTCCTGCATCAAATGCATTGGCTTTAGAAAGATCAGTGAAGTTATCAACAAAAAGTGATTCATTTGACTGTTTTACATAGTTTGCAGGGTAATAAACTATGTTATCGATTCTATAAATGGTTCCTGCTTGGTTATCCCCCCACTGAGGGAAAACAGTTAATGGTGATACTACGTTAGCAAGATTAAGAGGTAGAGCACCTACATCATTACTACCCGCTAATGCCAATAACTCATCAATTGGGAACGTATAGTGTTGCCACTGGCTCAACTGAGGTTGTACACCTTCAACACTATTTAAAAACGGCACATCACCAGTACCACAAGGCCAACCACAATCAACTTTAATAAACCAATTACCAGAAGCTCCTTCAGCTTGTTGTATTAATTTCAGATCAAACTCTAAGGTACCACCAGCATAATCAGACAGGTCTGAATTAAATGGTGATAGAAGATCACTAACGGCTCCATTGGCTATATATGTATGTTCTAATACATTTCCACGCTCAATATCATCTACTACAACTGACTGAGTCACAGCTTGATTCGTGCTAGGAAGTGACCAACTTGTAACTTTATCTGCAAATATCAATAATGGCGACACAGTGTAATGTGGATTTCGATCCAATTTTTGTACAAACGGAAGTGCTGGAATACCATAATCGCTAACCAAATTTCCTTGTTCATTTCTAGAAAGATCCGCGTAGCTAATATAGTAAACATCTTCTACAGAAATTCCTTTCGAGGCAATGTCTAATTCATTGATCGCTAATGTGGTATTAGTCCAAAACTCTGCACTCACATCCCAGTATTGTCCAATTTTATTGCCAATTTTTAACGTTTGAACAGTTGCTGTATTGGCCATTAACGTCACTTCACGGTCAAAATTCAGTAATAGTGAACCACCTTCTCGCACAATCGAGTCTATGCGCGGAGCTAAATATTGATCGTTATATTGATAAACTGAATTAAACATAACGTCAGCTAAACGCTCCCCAATAGGGAGTTTAGCTAAAGGGTGAATAGGATCTTTATACGCAAAGATCTCGATATCTGTTTCCCAATCCAATGGGATGTCGTGAATAGGGATTAATCTTACTTTTTCTGTGTATTTTTGATCTGCTACGACTGCTTGCTGAGCCTGACGATGATCCGCAAAACCAGAATAATTACCATAGTTAGTCGATTCTCCCGAAAACGGATCTTGTCCGTTATAGGGAGCTAACTGAATCAAAGCAACGTCTAATAACTCTTCATTTCGGTTAAACAAAGCGCTCCATGAATCTATCAATGCCTTAATGTTATAAACATTGGCTTCGTAAACAGGATCGCTCTCTCCTTGGTACCACACAAGCCCTTTAATATTAAATCGAGTTAATGGACTTACCTTTTGATTGAACAACGCAGACGTCTGAACATAGTTGTCCCAACCATGAGAATTCCAATCCAATTGATCAGCAACTGTGAAATATTTATCTGGTACATATTGATTTTGTTGGGAAGATACATACGCACTAATTTCGCTTGACTCTAATACAGTTTCTCTTGGTAACCAAGCTTGGATTTTACTGCCGCCTCTGTGTGCATTAATTATTGCAACGGGAATCTGTTCACCAATCTGATTAAATTCATCTACCATTTTCAATGCAAAAGTAGCACCAATTGCTGAGCTATCTGCAATCCCACTTCCAGTTTCAGCTGTAGTCCAATTACCACCTAATACGTCAAACTGAGGTTTATAAGGAAAATTGTAATTCCCGTCAGAAACATTTTGGTGAAATATACGGACATTAGAATTATTAATACTATCCATCAATTCCTGAGCACCAACCATTTGACTAATTTTAAGTTCCATATTTGATTGACCCGCAATCACCCATACTTCGCCAACCTGAATATTGTTTACCTGCTTTTCATTTACCGTATCTGATACTTTTAACGTATAAGTGTCATACGATCCCTGTAATGCTGGTAACTCAAGTTCCCAAATCCCAGTTTCAGGAACAACAACATGACCATAAAATATTTCATTGGGGTTCAAGTTATTTCCTAACTTTGCCAGTACAATGGTGTTTGCTTCCGCTTGGCCAAAAAGACGAATAACTTTTCCTTGTTGAAACAATGCATTATCTGAAATCAAAGAATGTAATTTCAAAGGTTTTGTAGGAAGTGAGAAATCAATTCCGTTTAAGTTAAACTCACGACTTATAGTGTCAGTTAGCTCGTTCGGCTTTTCTGCATTCGAACCAGCAGGTTTGAATATGATATTTTCAATTCGGTAAACAGTGCCTTGCTGAGAGTTCCCCCACGTAGGGAACAAAGTCAGTAATGAGGATACTTTAGTTAAATTTAAAGGCATTGCGCCTTGGTCATGACTTCCAGGTAAACTGGTCAAATAATCCATATCAAATGTGTAATGCTGCCACTGCCCTACAATTGGCATTACACCTTCACGACTTGACGTTAATGGCACATCACCAGTTCCACAGGGCCAACCACATTCCATTTTCATATACCAGTTGCCATCAGCAGATTGGGGTAATGTTACAACTTTCAGGTCAAACTCAAGTGTACCTGCTGCATAAACAGATAAATCAATCACTTCACCAGAGGTAAAAGCACTAACGCTTTGGTTTTCTAAGAACGTTATTTCTCGCACGTCGGTAGTGATTGAGCCCACGTCTGAAACTCTAACTTCATCAAACTGGCTTGTTCGCGCAGTAAAAGAGTAATCATCGTTAGTTAATAGTTCAAATACAGGTATTGCTGGAGCTGCGTGATACGCAATATTGTCTATTCTGAATTTAGCTCCTTGTTGCTGCTCCCCCCAAAGCGGGAAAATAACTAAAGGGGATAAGACCTTCGTGGGATCTAACGTTCCATTTGCAATTAGTTCATCAACGCTAAAAGTGAAATGCTGCCAATACCCTACTGTTGGTTTCAACCCTTCTATACTCTCATAAAGGGGAATATCAGCTGTACCGCATGGCCATCCGCAATCAACTTTGATATACCAGTTACCATCAATTGCTTCAGACTCTGCTAACACCTTCAGATCAAACTCCAAGGTTCCTCCGACAAATTCACTAATATCAACCAATGTTTCAGAACGAAACTCGCCGACTACATGATTGTCTGCATACTCATACTCAACAACGTTGCCGTAGAAAGAATCTTCGTCTACAACCACAGATTCAACAATTTGAGATAAAGACGCACTTGGCAAACGCCATTGTCCTAACTGATCAGAGAAAATAACGAGTTTTTCACCTTGGTCTAAGTTTGCTTCAGGAATTTCATAAACTACTTTAGGAGTGGCAGTCCAACCGGGCATATCGTTTAATTGAACTACATTTTGAGCGCTATATAAGCTTTTGATTGCACCTTCGGTATTTTCTTCAAACGTTAATTCAGACCAACTCATAGCGAAAGTCCAAAGTGGTTGCTCGGCTAATATACCTGCAGTAGGTAACTTGGCTGACTCTCCAATAGCTATCGGTTTGTCACCTGCCTTGTTAGCAATAAGATCATATTTTTCATTATCAAATAGCTGCCACTGAGACAAGCTGCCGTCTCGGTCAACACCATAAATGTCGAGAGCAAGGACATCCCAATACTCCTCGCCAGGATCGTAATCATTCAAGTCACTTTCCAAGGTTTCAAAGTCTTGTAAATCCCAAATAAATGCCAGGTTTTTTAACCCTTTTGTCTCTACTAAATAATCATGAGTTAATCTGTATAACTCAGTAGTAAATTCTGGGTACCCATCTAAAGACCACCAAAACAGCGTTTGATTCATTTCGTGGAATGGCCTTAGTAAAACATGAACACCCAAGTCTTGTAGCTCTGAAAGATAAGAAGCATATAAGTCTAAGCGGGACAACCACGCGCCTTGAAGTGAAGTCCCTCTACTTAATAATTCTTGCCACTGTTCAAGTGATAAATCAGACAACATACCGCCTTCACCTTGGTTCCAATCACATCCTTCTTCGACAGTGGGTGGACATACGTGTAGCATGATGTTCAACACCATACCCTGCTGCCAATGTTTGTAAGCTTCTTTGACTAAGTTTTCCCTAAGAGCAATACCAGATGCGTTATAACCAAAATCGTAGCTCCAAAGGCTTGGCCAAACTTGAGCTACTTTTGCCACTTCATTTGTCCATTGACTAGGCTCATTTATCTGAACTTTTTCATCGTTATGAACGCCGACAATCGTCTCAACACCTTGAATCTGTTTTAGGTACTCAATCAGAGGATGAGGCTCCTGTTCAACAATTGAAAACGGTAAATCCGACGTTGCAAAACCTAAAATATCAGCGTTTTCTTTAATAACGGCTACAGGAGAGCTTTCACCTAACTCAATAAAGCGTTTATATAACAATACAGCTAACGCATTTTCATCATTTTTGTATTCAGGTTTGGCTTTTACTCTTTTCCATTTAGCGTCCTGATCACCTGTTGATTTTGTGGTTTTTATTTTGAAAATTCGAACATAATCAAGACGATTATTTATTTCTTCTTCTGAAAACTCAACGTCCCCATTTGGTAAAAAAATGTCGCTCCCGTCATACTTCCAAACTTCACCTATTAACACATTATTCAATTTACTTTGATGCGTACCATCACTAATTTTGATTGTGTAACTATCGAGAGATGCGGGTTGTGCCGGTAAAGTAACCGTCCATTGGCCTGATGAGTTAACTATTACATAGTTTGCTTCAGATGCTTGAGACACGTCATTAATCAACCTTGCTGCGACTAATGTATTTGGTTCGGCATTTCCTGAAATTGATATCGGCTTTCCCTGCTGAAAAACAGCCTTGTTAGCGTATCCATCTAAGAGTTCAAATTTTTCATTCGCTTGACTATACATTGAAGACTGTAATTTAAGCTCATTTAACCAACTCAATTTCTTTTTGAATGTTACTGCCGTATCAGCAATAGAACCAAAAGTTGAAAAGGCTAAGCTTGTTGCTAGAACACAGTTTCTTATGAAACTTTTCTTCATATTGTTATACCTTGTTTTTTTATTAAAATGAAACCGGTTACACTAATTATGCAACAAATTCCTCGTTTAAAACTTTATTCTTATTCGTTAATATGAATCTGTAAATTATATAGTTCAGCCGCATGGCTTGAGTAGTTCATTGATGCCCTTCTGATGAAGTCTTGAACTTTTTCGAAATTAAATTTTTCGTTTTTCACTTCCTTTAATTCCGTAGGAAAACAACCACTACCGGAAAAAATACTGTACCAAGAAGATACTGGATAGTACTTATCAAAACCAAAAAATTGTAATGACTGCCTGAAATGTGCTCCTGAAGCCCAAGCTCTCTTCAGAGATATTAGCTCTTCAGACAGTTCAACATCTTCAGCAATGGCTCGCCAATAATCTGTATCTGTGCGACCGCTGAGTTTGTAATGCAGCAACACATAATCTTTAATACCATCAAAGAGATCTGTTAATTCGTTATTAAATTTATTTCTATTATCAGCAGAACCGCCCGCTTCCCTCCAATAATCAATAAACTTGCCGACTGTTTGTTGTATTAAAAATAAGGCCGTCGCCTCGAGTGGTTCAATAAAACCTTGCGATAATCCTATGGCAACACAATTTTTGACCCAAAACTTATCAAGGCGACCCAGTTTAAAGTTTATAAACCTAGGCTCAGTTTTGAACTGCGTTGACGAATCACTTATAGAATCAATGAACTCACGTTCAGCCTCCGCTTTCGTTAAAAATTCGCTGCTATAAACATATCCATGGCCTTTTCTACTGCTTAATGGAATCTGCCAACGCCAGCCAGCATTCATAGCTGTCGATATAGTTTGGCTTTCACGTATTAAATCCGTTTCTACTGTCTGTACTACAATAGCAGTATCGTTTAGCAATTGATCTTTATAGCTCACAAATGGAATATTTAGCATTTGATTTGCTATAACTGAATTGAACCCTGTACAGTCAAAAAATATATCTCCTTTAATTTCCTCCCCATCTTCTAACACCAATGTAGATATATCTTTGTTTGAACCAATCTGTACTTGTTGAACCTTCTTTTTAATATGTTGAATGCCTTTGGATTGAGCAAAAGTAGAAAGAAAACTAGCTAATTTTGCTGAATCGAAGTGATAGCCATAATTAACCTCAAAAGGGAAGTTTTCTGCGGGTATTGGTGACTTATGTTGCTCGGATAATTTTGCCGTTAGAAAATATTGACTTGGGTTTGCCTCCACATTGTAACCTGAAGTTCGCTGATGGCAATTATAGAAAAACGGTGCCAAAGTATTGTTGTCGATTGTTGACGGAAAAGCATGAAAATAAGAGTTAAAATTTTGATTATTAGACCAATTAACAAAACTGATACCGTTTTTATATGTAGCATCACATTGTGGCATCCACTCCTGCTCTACAATTCCTAAAAGATCAAAAAAGCCCTTTAAAGCCGGTGTAGAGCCTTCTCCCACTCCTATCGTTGGTATATTAGGATCTTCAATTAACACCACACGATAGTCTGGAAGAGATTTTAATAAGGCATTAGCCGTTAACCAACCAGCACTTCCACCACCAACCACCACAAATGTTTTGCTTTGAAGCTCCATAATAACACCTACTTAATTATGACTCTGAATATATGCGATTAAGAATATTTATTGACTCCATCATCGCTCTACCGTTGTGATAAGGCCCTTTCCAAAACCCTGCTTTGTAAGCCTCATATTCTGGCCCTTGGTCTAAAACAGATAGCCAATGCCATTCTCCATTATTTGTATCTAAATGAAATTCTTTAACAAATGACCAGATCCCTTCAACAGCATCAATATAGCTAGCGTTTCCTGTCAATTCATAAGCCGTTAGAAAACCAACTATTGCTTCAGCTTGAACCCACCAACAACTCGATTTATTTACGTCACCAGTTTTAATGTCAATTTCATCAAAAACTTGCCCTTTTTCACCAATACCTTCTTTCAAACAGGTTTCCGCCAACTGAAGCACAGTCGGTGTCAACCTGTTTGTTGTTGATGGATGGCCTAAAGCAACCAAAGACTTTTGAAGAAGCCAACTCGCTTCAATATCATGTCCATAAGAATATGCTTCAGAGTGATCCCCCCAGTTCCTACACATAAATAGTCGTAAATGATATGTGGAATGATCAACAATCGAACTTTGAAAATTATCTAATAATCGTTTAAGTGCAGCACCAACTAATTCGTTCTTTGTCACCTTGTACAGATTGGTATAAGCTTCCAAAACATGTAAATGAGTGTTCATTGTCTTAGGTAAGTTTGCGTCTTTCTCACTTAGCCGCATGTCATGAATCTCTTGCCATTCTTGAGAAAATGCTTCTAAGTAGCCGCCTCTATTTGGTTCATAAGCCTTCTCTTCTAACAAATTGAAAGTATCCATCGCTTTTTTAAGTGCCATTTCATTATTTGTTAATTGATAAAACGCCGACAGTCCATAAATTGCGAAAGACTGTGCATAAGTTTGCTTTTTACCATCAATTTTTTTGCCGTACTGATCGACTTCCCAAATAAATCCACCAAACTCAGGGTCGTCAAATTTCTCAAGCAAATAGTTAAAGCTGCGTGTAGCTAAATACACAGCCTCAGCCTGTAAGTCTCTTGTGAACAGCCCAACCTCACTGAAAAACCATAATAATCTAGTATTGAGAATAATGCCTTTGTTTGCCGAGCAAACAACTGTACCATCCGTTTCTATTTGCCCCCAAAAACCACCATTCTCTTGATCAATAGATTTTTCTGCCCACCATTTCATAATGGATAACAGCTCAGTATTGAATTCTGATTTAAGTTTCTGAAGTGCTGATTTACTAACTGCAGCCATTTACTTTCCTATTAAAGATTTTTGTCAATAAGGTTATTAATGGCGATCACAGATGCCGCTGAACGTAATCCGTCTTCTGGCGTATTAACTACATAATCAACTAACTGCCCAATAGATGATGTAGCAACATGCATTCGGGTATCAGAAGAAGCGTAATAAATAAATACGTCACCGTTTTCATCAGCAATCCAACCATTACTAAACACAACATTTGATACATCACCAACCCGTTCTGAACCTTCAGGAGCTATAAAATGCCCTGCTGGTCTATACGTTATTTCCCAAGGCTTGTTTAAATCAGTCATAAACATATAAAGTACATACCTAAGACCAGCAGCTGTATTTCGTACACCATGAGCCAAATGCAACCAACCTTTATCTGTCTTTATTGGTGCAGGACCTTGACCATTCTTAACTTCTTTAATTGTGTGATAAACCTTGTTATCAATGATCACTTCATCTTTTACTTCAGCCTTAACCATTGAATCAGTTAAACCCCAGCCAATACCGCCACCACCGCCAACTGATATGAATCCGTCTTGCGGTCTGGTGTATAATGCATACTTTCCATTAACAAACTCAGGGTGAAGAACTACATTTCTTTGTTGGCCAGAATACGTAATTAAATCAGGTAGGCGTTCCCAGTTAATTAGATCTTTAGTACGAGCAATACCACACTGCGCTTCAGCAGCTGAAGTATCAGCTAGCTTTTTTTGATCTTTTCTTTCTGTACAAAAAAGGCCGTAAATATAGCCATCTTCGTGACGGGTCAAACGCATGTCATATATATTAGTGTCTGGAATTTCTGTTTCAGGCATGCTGATTGGACGCTCCCAAAAACGAAATCCGTCAATACCATTATCACTTTCAGCGACAGCAAAATATGACTTTCTATCATTGCCTTCTACACGAACTACAATGACATATTTGTCATTGTATTTAATAGCCCCTGAATTCAACGTCGCATTAACTCCAATACGCTCCATTGCATAGGGATTTGTTGCTTCATTCAAATCATAACGCCAATTTAATGGAATATGTTCTGGAGTAACAATTGGGTTTTCGTACTTCTGATAAATACCATTACTGCTGTCTTTTGGAAAATTGACCTGTTCAAGCAATTTAGCTTGTTTGTTAAATAACTTTTCAATTCTCGCTGTGTAATTACTCATTTAAACCTCTTTTACTACGACCGGCAACTTGAAACCGGTTACAATTTTAACGATAAATAAGGCGACGCTATAACACGTCGCCTAAAGATTAAGCTTTTTGTTCTCTCAACTTAGTCTGGACTTCTTTCATTACATTGTCAGATAAACTATAAAAGGCAATTATAACGCCTGACAACAACGCACCTAGCGCAGGAATATAACTTATCATCAACTTTAAACCTTCCTTAGTTGCTTCTGACTGTTCAGTATTTGCCTCATAGCCAAAATACGCTAACGTCCATCCGGTCATAGCCCCACCAAGTGTCCAGCCCATCTTCTGTGAAAAAGACGAGGAAGAAAAAATCAACCCTGTTGCACGACGGCCTGTTATAAATTCAGAATAATCGGCAATGTCTGCATACATTGACCAAAGTATTGGGAATATAATCCCTGCACACATACTAACAATTATTTGTAAAACCAAAATTAGGCCAAATTGACTTTCATCCAAGTAATAAAAAAATATGCTAAAAAATGCGGCCATGACCATGGCAGAAAAAAACGCCATTTTTTTACCGATTAATTTAGCCAATGGAGTAGCCAAAATAACGCCAAGAATATTAGCAGCCTGGCCAATAACTAAATAAGCCGTAGTAATGCCAACTGTTAGACCCAAGAAATCGATACTGTCGATGCTAAATGTATACTTGAAGTAATAAACCGCAGCCCCATCTCTCATACTATTGAACACAAGAGTAGATAAAGCCGCACCAAGCAACACAAACCAAGGCTTATTCTGAATCAAGTTTCGAAGATCTTTTTTTGTATCATTTTTTTGCTCTAAAGAGGGCTGAACTCTTTCTCTCGTCAATCTGAACGTTGCAAAAAATAAAGCTGCAGCAATCGCTCCAAACACAACCATAGTTAATGTCCAACCAAGCTGAGGATCTGGTTCGTTAGTAAAAGAATTACTAAACGTATCAATTAAAGGCTCGATTAGAACAAATGCAAATATGCTTCCTGCAAACGCGAAGACCATTCTAAAAGAAGCTAAAGCAGTTCTATCTTCTGAATGAGATGAAATGACTCCAAGTAATGATGCATAAGGTACATTTACAACAGTGTATGCCATCATCATTAGAGTATACGTAATATACGCATAAACTAACTTAGCTTCAGCCGACCAGTTCGGTGTATAAAATGTAAGGACTCCTATAACTGCAAAAGGAATAGCACCAAATGCCAGAAAAGGTCTAAACTTTCCCCAAGGAGTTTTAATACGATCAGCTACAATACCGACAATTGGATCATTTGCTGCATCCCAAAAGCGACTAACTAAAAACATTGTTCCTACTGCCGCCGCACTAATACCAAAGATGTCAGTATAAAAAACCATTAGGTAAACTGAGAATATCTTCCAAAACATAGAAGACGCGAAGTCTCCCAGACCATACCCAATTTTCTCCAATAACTCCGGCCTTTCATTAACTTGATTCATAAATTTCCTATACAGATAAACTCACATCGTTTTTAAAAATGTAAAACACCAAAACAATGTAACCGGTTGCAAAGGGGATTTCCAGTTATTTTTTCTTTTTGTAAGAAAAATCTGCATAAATACAAGATAAGTTTACTATTTATAGTTGATAATTTTAATTTAATCCTTAAACATTTAGATAAAATTTGGTATAAATGTAACAGGTTTCATTTCATTGATTTTTATAACATGTCCAATATTAGGGAAGTAGCAGAATTAGCTGGCGTATCAACAGCCACAGTTTCCAGAGCGATCAGTAACCCAGATAAAGTTTCAGAAAAGGCCTTAAAAAAAGTCCAAGACGCTATAGATAAAATCGGTTATAAACCGAATATGATGGCTAGAAATTTCAGATTCCATAGAGCATATTCAATCTTAGTGCTTGTTCCTGATTTAGCTAATGCTTTTTTTTCTACTGTTGTCAAAGGTATTGAAGATGTCGCAAGAACGAAAGGTTATAGTATCCTACTAGGTGATACTCGGGATTCTCTTGACAGAGAAAAAGAGTATTTAAGATTATTGAATACCAGCCAAGCTGACGGGGTAATACAATTACGACCCCACCGAGAAGAAGATATGTCAACATTTGTTAATGCTGACTTCCCTGTCGTGAATGCCTGTGGTTGTATTGGAACTCCCTACCCTACAGTCAGAATAGATAATATGGCTGCTCAAAAAACCGTAGTCGATTACTTAATTTCATTAGGGCATACTAAAATTGCAGCAGTAACTGGGCTTTCAGATAATCCTCACTCTATAAGACGTCTTGAAGGATATAAACAATCACTAGCTCAAGCAGGCATTCCATTTGAAAAGTCGCTGGTTTTTGAAGGTGATTTTAGTAAATGGTCAGGTTTAAATGCCGCAACTCAATTTGTCCACATGGATAACAGGCCTACAGCTGTTGTATCCTTTAACGATGAAATGGCGATTGGCCTGATAAAAGGATTTAAAACAGCAGGCCTTTCAGTTCCAAGCGATGTATCTGTTACTGGGTTTGATGATATGGAAGTTAGTAAATATATTGATCCCACTTTAACAACAATTTCTCAGCCAGCTACTGAGTTAGGTAAAACAGCAATGAATTTATTATTTAGACTTCTAGATGATAAAGAAATAACCCAAACAGAGTATGTTTTACCATTTGAGTTCTTAGTTAGAGAAAGTACTTCAGCCCCCAAATAAATCGAATAGAAATTGCTTAATTGCAATTTTTATCACAAAACATTTGTAACCGGTTACAAATGTTTTGTATGATAGCTCCAAGATATGTTTTGGAGTTTATAAATAATGACAAATTTGGTTATAAATACACAAAAGCTCGTTAACTGGTTTAAGTTCGATGCTTTACCGTTGTGGTCAACAACGGGTATAGATAAGCTTACTGGTGGAGTTTACGAAAGATTACTTAAGAATGGGGAGCCGGATCTATCAGCGGCTCGCCGAGTTAGAGTGAACTATCGTCAAATGTATGTATTCTCTCTAGCGCACGAGTTAGGCTGGATGGAAAATGCACAAGACTTGGTTTCAAAAATAAATAACTACCTGAAAAATAAAGCAAAAACAAGCGAATGCGAATCAACCTTTGCCCACCTCTTGGATTACAACAGTAAAATAATAGATCCTAAACAAGATACCTACGACTTAGCATTTTACCTGTTAAGTTGTGCGCAGAGGTTTAAAGCTTTTGATGACCATTCAGCACTAGTTGATGCCGAAAAAATGATGGCTACTATTGATGAAAAAATAAAAGGCATAAATGCTGGTTGGCTTGAAGGGAATTATAATTCTTCAGTCAGAAGGCAAAACCCTCACATGCACTTATTCGAAGCCTTTATTGCTTTGTATCAAGCATCCAAAAATCCTTCTTGGATAGCAAGAGCTGGAGAAATATTTAGCATGTTTGAGTCACACTTTTATGATGCCCAACATGGGGTTTTACTAGAATTTTTTAATGCAGATTGGTCGCCTCAATTTGGAACTCACGGACATATTGTTGAGCCTGGACATATGTACGAATGGGTTTGGTTATTACACCAATATTCAGACATAACCCATTCCCCTATTTCTAGGTATACAGCTAACTTATTTATCAATGCTTTTAAACTAGGCACAAATGTAACCGGTTTGATTTATGATGAGGTCAATCAATATGGTGAGCCCTTAAAAAATACTAAGAGATGCTGGCCAGTAACAGAGTACATTAAATCGAGCTTAGCTATGGCTAATAGCTGTTTAAATTTTGAAGATAAAAATAAATTTGAATCTTACGCGTCCAAAGCTATTGAAGCGTTATTTACGTATTATCTTACAGCAAATACAGCAGGGGCTTACATCGATCAATTGGGTGCCAATGACGAAGTAGTTGTAGATTATGCTCCTGCAAGCACTTTGTATCACCTTATTGTAGCAGCTAAGGAAGCTAGCAATTATTGCAATCAACATCACAATTCAACTTTTTAGGAAATAATATGGAAACGCTAACTTGTTTTAAATCGTACGATGTAAGGGGAAAGGTGCCAGAACAACTGAATCCGGAAATCGCTTATAAAATTGGTAGAGCCTACGTTGAGCATTTTAAGCCTAAAGCAGTGGCTATTGGACATGATATTCGATTGACCAGTCCACAAATAAGTAAAGCTTTATGTAAAGGTATTTTAGAAAGCGGATCTGATGTAGTCGATATTGGTTTATGCGGAACTGAAGAAGTGTATTTTGCTGCTGCAACAGAAAATGTAGATGGCGGAATCTGTGTCACAGCCAGCCACAATCCTAAAAATTACAATGGAATGAAGTTCGTAACTAAAGGAGCCAAACCAGTTAGTTCAGACAATGGCCTATTACAAATAAGGACACTAGCAGAAAAAGGTGAATTTGAAGAGTGCCCTTTAGCTGGTAGTTACACTCAAAAAAATATTGATAGTTCATACCTTAGACACTTATTAAGTTATATTGATACTAATAACTTGAAACCACTTAAATTAGTAGTAAATGCCGGTAATGGTGGAGCGGGAAAAATAATAGATTTACTAGAAAAACACCTTCCGTTTGATTTTATCAAAATTAATCATCAACCTGACGGTAGCTTCCCACATGGTGTACCAAACCCCCTTCTTGAGGAAAACCGATTTGTAACTCAACAGGCAGTAATCGAGCATAAGGCTGACTTAGGCATAGCCTGGGATGGAGATTTCGATCGTTGTTTTTTCTTTGACGAAAAAGGTAATTTTGTTGAAGGCTATTATTTGGTAGGCCTATTTGCAAAATCACTTTTAGAAAAATCCCCCGGCTCTGCAATTATTTATGACCCTAGACTTTATTGGAATACACTTGACGTTGTTGAAAAAGCAGGCGGAAAAGCGGTAATGAGCAAAACAGGCCATGCTTTTATTAAAAATGTTATGAGGCAAGAAAACGCGGTTTACGGCGGAGAAATGAGCGCTCATCACTATTTTCAGTCTTTTTCGTACTGCGATAATGGCACAATACCATGGTTACTGCTTACAAACATTATTTCTACAACAGGTTTATCGTTAAGTAATTTAATTAATGACAGAATTCAAAAATTTCCTTGTAGTGGTGAAATCAATATAAAAGTTGAGCTTACCGCAACCTTCTTTGATGATTTAGCTAACGCATTTAACGAAAAAGTTTTGCATCAAGATCGCTTAGATGGCCTCACCTTGGAGTTTAAAAACTGGCGATTTAACGTTAGAGCCTCTAGCACTGAACCATTATTACGCATAAATGTTGAAAGTCGTGAAGACAGCTCTCTCGTTACTGAAAAATCCAATGAGTTATTACAACACATAAAAAAACTATGTAACTAATTTATTAAGTTAGAATATTAAATGCAGGTATTTAATTTAATATACCTGCATTTTGGTTAGTTACCTTAAATTCATACAAAGTTTTTAAATTACAGTTACCACATCTTCCAAGGGCAGGCGAGCTTTAGGTAAACCTTTATTATAATCCTCACCATCTAAGTGGTAGCCTAGTGCAACGGCCACCTCACAAACATACCCTTCTAATTCTTCTTTGAATATCTCACCAATGAGATCAGTGTCTATCCCTTCCATTGGAGTCGAATCAATATTCATTCTTGCGGTAGTATGAAGTAAATTCCCTAATGCTAAGTAAGTTTGAGCTTTTGTCCAATGACCATTAAACCCTGTATCGTCAGTATTTAACTCTGCAAAAAGAAATCCTTTATTGAGCATATCGTCATACTTTGCTTTTGGTAAATGCCCTGAGCTGACTTCTACATCGACGACCTTAGAATATATTTCTTTAGTAAAATACGGATTATGTGCCAAAAGAATAATATTTGATGCCTCTAATGCATGTTTTTGATTCATTTGGAACTTGTTTTTAAAGGTACTATGGAATCGCTGCTTAGCTTCTTTACTTTCAATAACAAGAAATTTCCATGGTTGAGAATTTACTGAAGAAGGGGACATTCTCAATGCCTCAAGAATTACGCTCATATCTTCATTTGAAATATGTTTGCTAGAATCATAGCTCTTAGCTGTATAACGATTATTTAAATCTTTAAGTACTGGGTGCTGCATTATTTAACCTCTTTAAACGGTGTCATCATGGAGTGTAATTGGCAACTAAAACACTATTCAATAATCACTAACAAATGAATATTAGTATTACTCGGATCTTATTCTTTTAAAAATAAACTAACATCCCCTAAAATAGGGAATAATTATCCCAAAATTCAGGATTAATAAAGGTATTGAAATGGATCTTGATTTAAAAAACTTGGAATTGTTTCTCAAAGTGACCGAAATAGGAAAAATAGGACAAGCCGGAAGTTTGTTAGGTTTATCCACTACAAATGCCAGTCAACGCTTACATCAACTCGAAAGCAATCTGGGCGTTAAGTTATTTCATAGATCCACTAGACGTGTCACTCTTACTCACGATGGCGAAACCTTTCTTCAACATGCCCAGCGCATTATAAATAATTTAGAAGAGGTAAAGAACGTATTCAAAGCTTCAAAAAATATAAAAGGTACACTGAGAATCACTTGTTCATCATCATATGGGCGTATCTATATAGTGCCTTTTATTCCAGAATTTCTTAAAATGTATCCAGAGCTAAATATCAAAATAGATTTTAGTGACAAAAATGTTGATATAATCGAACACGGTTATGATGTAGCAATCCGGATTGGTGAGCTTCATGATAGTACTCTTTTAGCAAGACGATTGGCTGACAACCCAATGTTACTTGTAGCATCTCCAGACTACTTAAAAAAACACGGTACTCTCACGCATCCCCAAGAACTAATTAACCATGTTTGTCTTCCATTTACAGGCCAAAAAAAATGGATATTAAAAGACAAAAATAATAAGAAATTTCAGGTCGATGTGAGTGGACCTATTTCAGTAAATTGGGGGGATGCTATAAGTGATTTAGTTGAAGCTGGAGTTGGGATCGGATTAGCCGCATACTGGCATGCTGGACCAGCGTTAAAACAAAGAAAAGTGGTGCCTATATTCTCTGATCACAAAATTACTTCCAATGCAAAAATTTGGGCCGTTCGCCCTCCTAGCCAAGTTATGCCCGTAAGAGTCAAAGTATTTTTAGACTTTATTGAACACATCATTCACAAAACCAATAAAGAAAGATACGAAGATCTATTGTAAAAAAAGTAATTTAATGGTCGGTAACATTATTCGTTACTGACCATTAAAAATGCTTATCAAAACCCTTTAGCTCTTATATTCCAAGAGTTATTTAGGCATAAATCGCATTCTTTCCCTATGAATACATTCTTCAATGATTGCTTCCCCTTAAGGTGCCAGTCTAACCATTTAATGGTGATTTCGGCATATTCACCACCACTGGGTTCAAAAAAACTTGACTCATGAGGTGTATTATTTCGCCAAGCATGAACAACAGGGATATGATTAATGTAATTAAAGTCAGCTACAGAATTAGGGTAAGCAACATCTATTTCACTACCGCTTAAATACAAAATATTTTTTTTCAAGTACTGAAGACTATCCTTAGTTGCAACGCCACCACCTGGTGCTGCTTTACCAAAGTTCCATGTACCACTATTTAGCGCAACTACTGTTGTAAATCTTGGGTCTGCCCCAGCAGATATCGCTTGTAATCCACCGCAAGACGTCCCCATACTAGCAATATTTAATATGTCAAATTTACCAAAGTATCGACTTTTAGGTCTATAATTTTCCGTAATCACCCAGTCTACGGCTACATTTAACATCCCCGGAAAAGATGGAGCAGCGCGTTGCCCTCTTTCCTCTATAGACAAACTACTTTCTGGCATATCATGCCACTCTCTAAACCTAAGTTCATTTGGTGTTGGCGTACCGACTGCTACAACAATATAGCCATGGGACGCAATTTCGGTTAAAAAGTATTTATAGCCATCACCTTGGCTGCTGCAACCTCCGTTTCCCCATACTACAATTGGAAACTTTTTATCAAAGGTGTTATCAAAAACGGCATTTGGCACATATATAGTATGAGTAGGCAATGTAGTTTCAACCACCATTGTCGATTTGTATATTCCTCCGCCTCCTGCTTGTGCAACTTTTTCAGCTACCACAAACTTTTCTGGCACTTGATTAATCAATCCTGTTTTTTGGCATCCGAATAAATAAACAGTAAAAAAAAACATTAATAGTAATTGATATTTGTTCACATTATTCTCCCAAAAAGCCGTTGTTCACTTCACAACAGCTTCTTCATTTAAATTATGTAAGAACTAATTAGCACTAAATTGAATGTTATCTATCTGGATTACTACACCTATTTGTTCATTACTCCACGGTTGAGGAACGATAACTAATGGCGCTATGACGTAATCAATGGCTAATGGGTTGTCGCTATTGCGAGTTAATAGATCCGCAACAGCAAAGGTATAAGTTTGCCACTCTCCCACAGTCGGCGTTGCACCTTCGATACTGTCAGTAAATGCAACATCTCCTGTTCCGCAAGGCCAACCACAATCAATTTTCATAGTCCAGCCGGTGATTCCTTCTGGTTGTTCAACTACTTTTAAATCAAAAGAAATTGTGCCTTCCTGGTAATCTGATAAGTCCTGTGGATTATCAAAAATTATTTCACTAACAGTTTCACCACCAATATAGGTGTGCTGAATAACGTTTCCTTTATCACCACCAACGTCAACAATGTCTTGTTGTACTTTGTCAGTTTGACCTGCACTCCACCCTTCTACATGGTCTGCAAATACAACCATATTGTCTACAGCTGTTTCTTCGGTGGCTGCTGAAGTCACAAATCTAATATTATCTAATTGAATCACAACACCAATTTGTTCGTTACTCCAAGGTTGAGGCACTATAATCAGTGGTGCTGTAACGTTATCTATAGTTAATGGGCTGTCTGGATTTAACGTTAGCAATCCTGCAATACTAAACTTATATGTTTGCCACACACCAACTTCCGGAACAACACCGTTCATATTGCTAGCTAAGTCTACATCACCCGTACCACAAGGCCAGCCACAATCAATTTTCATAGCCCAACCAGTAATACCACCTGGTTGTTCAATAATTTTTAAATCAAATTCAATGAATCCTTCAGCATAGTCCGATAAATTTTGAGCACTATCAAAGATTAATTCACTAACGGTTTCACCACCTATAAAGGTATGTTGAATCACTTGGCCGTGACCGTCTGAACCCTCAACAATTTCTTGAGTTACATTATCCGGTTGACCATCATACCAACCTAATATTTCCTCATCAAAGACAACCAACTCATTACTTTCAGTAGATTGTTCTACTGGTTCGGCTGGCTCAAATACAATATTATCAATTTGTAAAACCACACCTATTTGTTCATTACTCCAAGGCTGTGGAACAATAACTAACGGAGTTGTTACATTACCTATCGTTAGTGAATTTTCAGCATTAAAAGTGAGAAGCTCAGCTATACTAAACTCATATGTTTGCCATTCCCCAACAGTCGGCACAATCCCTTTTACATTGCTAGTAAGAGGGACATCCCCTGTACCACATGGCCAACCGCAATCAACTTTCATTGTCCAACCGGTTATCCCCACAGGCTGCTCGATGATTTTAAGATCAAACTTCAACGTGCCTTTATCATAATCTGACAGATCAAGAGCTGAATTGGAGATAAGTTCACTGACAGTTTCTCCACCAATATAGGTGTGTTGAATAACATTACCATGACCTTCGCCACCATCTACAATTTCTTGTGTAACCTTATCAGTTTGACCTACTGACCAACCAACAACTTCCTCTTCAAAAATCACTAAAGGTTCAATTATTGACACTTCGGAAGCAGGTACGTCGTACATTACTTTATTGCCATCTGTCCAACCTGGCATATCATCTAGCTTGACAACATTCTCGGCGTTATATAACGCACGAATATCTGACGTAGTGTTATGTTCAAATGTAAGTTCTGACCAACTCATTACAAATGTCCACAAAGGTTGTTTCTCTAATAACTCTGGAGTAGGCAACACATGTACTTCCCCCATTGCAATTGGCTTATCACCGGCTTTATTTACAAGAGCGTCGTATTTTGCTGTTGTGAAGCCAGTGCCATCAGTACCATAAATATCAATAGATAATAAATCCCAATATTCAGCTCCTGGATCGTAATCAATTAGATCTTGCTCTAGTGTTGCAAAATCCTGAACGTTCCAAATGAATGTTAAGTTTGTTAAGTCTTTTTCATTAACTAAATAGTCGCGAGTTAATCGGTATAGCTCAGGTGTGTTTGCTTTCTCTGCTGCATTTTTTGATGACCACCAGAATAGAGTCTGGTTCATTTCATGAAATGGACGAAACAAAACTCGCACACCTTTTTTGTTCAAATAATCTAGGTGAAAAGCCATGTCATCTAATCGTTCCTTCCAAATTTTGTTCAGCTCACCACCATCAGTTAATAAACTAGTCCATTGTTCAGAAGTTAATTCATAATGCATACCACTTTCATTCCAACCACAAGTTTCACCTGTTGTAGGAGGGCATACATGCATCATGATATTAATTAGCATTCCTTGCTTCCAACGTTTCTCTGCTTCAAGGATCATTTGTAAACGGCTATCCACATCACTTTGTGCAAATAGAAAATCGCCACTCCAAAGCCCCGGCCACAGCCCTGTTGCTTTTGCTACTTCTTCAGTCCACTTATCAGGATCACTATTTGGTTCTCTGTTATGAACTCCTACTACCGTTTTTTCACCTTTTATGGAATTCAAATAGTTAAGCATAACAGGTTCTAACAACCTATTATCCTCTATTGGTTGCTGATCTTGATCTTCTACTTCAGGAATAAATTCAATTGTTGGTTCTTCGTTATTGCAAGCACTAATTAAAGCGCAGAAGCTAATCACGGTCCCTAACTTGAGCAAATTGTTCATCTTAACCCCGTTAAATTTGTTGGTTTAATTTATCTTTTTAGTTTTTTAAATACGAATTAACGCACTTTTTACACGTGTGATTATCACATTAAACGACAATGTAATCGGTTACAAGTTTTTTTGCGAATTTTTCTTAAGATGGAAAATAAATTACAAATTTTAGCCCAAAACAGTTGATCAGGCCGAAAAAATCATCTAAATTCAGCTAAGTCAGAAAAAAAAGCGCATTTTTTTTTACTGTATTCTGTAACCGGTTACAATAAATGGTTACTATCAAGTAAAAATGACATGTGTTAAATTTCGAATATAACAAGGTAGAATAATAATATGAAACTTAAAAAAACACTTTTAGCTGCCAGTATCACACTAGGCGTAATACAAAACGTTAACGCTGAAGAAGTGGTGATTGATACGGAAGCAGAGGTTGAAATCATAACTGTAAAAGGAATTCGTGGATCAAGTATTCGTTCAATTTATGATAAAAGAAACGCAGATTCAATTATTGATACAATCTCCGCAGAGGATATCGGGAAACTGCCGGACATCACAATCGCTGACTCTCTTCAACGTGTAACCGGTATACAAATTTCACGCTCAGCTGGAGAAGGCGCGCAAGTCAATGTCCGAGGTTTATCTCAAGTAACAACACTAATAAATGGCGAACAATTTATTAGTGCAGGTTCAATAACTGGTTTACAGCCTGACTACGCTGACGTTCCCGCAGAGCTTTTAGGCGGAGTTGAGGTTCATAAATCTGCAGAAGCAAATCTCATGTCGTCAGGGATATCGGGGACAATTAACCTAAAAAGTCGTCGTCCTTTTGACTTAGACGATGATGGCGCTACATTTTTAGTGTCAGGAGATGTTTCAGATGGAAACTTTACTGACGACAAAGGGCATAAAGCAGTGTTATTCGCAGGTTATAAAGGTGAAGAGTTTGGGGTAATTGCGACAGCAACTAAATCTGAAGCAACACTAGCAAATTACCGATACGGCATGATGTCAGACTTTGTATATCGAAGCTTTAGAGATGACGTAGACGGTGATGGCGAAACTGACGCATTTTTGGGTAATATTGATTATGGTATAACCAATAAAACAGCCGTAAGAGATCGTATTGGTGGCTCACTGTCTTTTCAATATTTAGCCAACGATAATATAGAGTTAATCGGTGATGTATTTTATACAGAAATGGAAAACAACGATTTATTAAATGGTTTGGTTGCTGATAACGCTTGGTCGAAATGGAGTAACTTTATTCAACCTATCGATCTTACAAGTAGAGGTAAAGAAGGGAATGTTGATGAAGAATATGAAGGCGAACAATATTTTACAACAAACTATTTCAACATCCATGCTCCGCGAGTTATGTCAAAAGGTGAAGCTGTTCGAAGTGAACGAGACTCTCTAAATGCAAACTTACAACTAAATTTTGTATTTGGTGATCAATTTAGCGGCTCATTCAGATACATACACGGCGACGCATATAGTCACACTACCAACAACTATGCTGATGCATTTATCACAACTGGTGAGCAACAAAATTTATACAGTAAAGTTGATGGAATCCAACAAGCTGTTAACCCCGGAGGTTGGGGGCCTGATGATGTTATTATAAAAGTCGACATGCGAGGAACTCATCCCACTATGGAATTTCCAGAAGGGTTCGGTAGTAACTTAAGTGAATATGCTCTAGTTTCTACGTTTTCGTCTCGAAACAGTGAAAATGAAGCCAATCTAGATGCACTTCGCTTTGACGGTAAATATGAATTTGAAGATGGGTACGGTCCTATCGACATGATTGACCTTGAATTTGGTGCACGTTTAGCAAAACGTAAAGTAGAATCTTTAGCCTATGATTTAGCCGCTCCTTTTACTCGAAAACTAAACAATAACAGTGGTGACCTTGTTACCGCATACGCAATGTGGAAAGACGCTGGCCTTTCTATCGATGGAGGCACAGGCGACACTATCGGGCGCTTTATCGGTTACGAAGAATTAGATACTCTTGGTTACATAACTCAAATATCTGATTTTGGACCGGCTTCCGATGGCAGCAGTTTCTACTTCATTGACGCATCGACAATGTCAAATTCATTAGCGTTCCAGAATGCTATTTACGATGGCAACGTTAGAGCACCAAGGTGGTTTAGTTCGTACCAAGTAGAAGAAGAAACAGCTACTTCTTATATTCAATTAAACCTATCTGGTGAAATTGGAATTCCTTTTAGAGCAAATATTGGTGTACAAGCGGTTAGTAGCGAAATTGACGTTACTAACTACGCTGGCGGTAATAGCGGTAATTCATACTTAGTTATAGATGAAGTTCGCTACAACTCTATTGCTGGTACACCTGGTCCTAAAACTGGAACTATCGTTACATCAAAACAAACCATGGATTATTTACCAAGAGCTAACTTTACATTCGATTTAAGTGAAGAATTTGTTATGAGATTTTCTTACACTGAAAATCTAACCCAACTTGATGCTAGCCGCCTTGGGCAAGGTGAAGAAGTAACAATGACAGCTTATGGTATTGAAGAATTGCAAGGAGTTTTTCAAGCTCAACGATTAACCAGAAATGGCTCGCCACTGCTAGAACCATGGAAATCTAAAAATCTAGATCTCAGTTTTGAATGGTACTTTAACGACGAAGGCATTATCAGTCTAGGTCTATACAAATTAGATATCGAAAGTTTCCCAACTACCGTCAACACTGAAGTTGAAGGTGTCGCAGACTCAGACGGAGTCATACGTAACAACGGCATCCCTGCAAACTATTGGGTAAATGGCGATGGTGCGGGTCTCGAAGGTATCGAAGCAGGTTATCATCAAGCTTATGACTTTTTACCGGGAATATTCAGCGGGTTAGGTTCAACTATTAACTATACATGGGCTGTAGGTGAAGGTGGTTCGGAAGACTATTATGGTAAAGAACTCATTATGCCAGGAATTTCTGAGCATCAATTTAACGCAATTCTTTGGTATCAATACGACGATTTTCAAGCTCGTGTAGCATATAACTACCGAAGTGAACGTTTTAACGGCACGATTGGCGCTGATGGTCATAACCTTGCTTATATGACAAGCCCAACTAAATTTGTCGATGTTTCAGCGAACTATCAGGTTACGGATAATATTGAAATTTATGTACAAGGGCAAAATATCACTGAAGAGTTCGAAAGTACTTATATGCAATGGTCTGATGTAACAACTAATCAAAATGTATTTGAATCTAGATACACCTTTGGTGTAAGAGCTCGTTTTTAATTTCAGTAGATTTTAAAACATAAATGGCTCAGTTTACACTGGGCCTTTTCCTTATTAAGAAATAAATTATTATGCGACATTATTTAACATTATCAGCAATCGCTTTATTAGCCGCTTGTAGTAATTCTCATCATGAAATAGTCCCTGAAACCATTTCATTAAAGCTTTCAAGTAAAATAGTTGGTTTATATCAGCCATTAGAATTAAGCTCTCAATTTACTGCAAACTGGCAAGACCCGTACAACTCAGTTGACGTAATGACTGACCTAAAGATAGTTACTCCAAGTGGTAAGTTGCTTAGACTACCTGGTTACTTCCACTCAGGTAAATCAGATGAGTTATCAAACTGGTCCTTTAAACTGGCTCCAAAAGAATTAGGTGAATATACCGTTTCATCCGTTGTATATGACGACGGGAAGCTCATTGGTGAATCTCAAATAGCTACTTTTAAATCTATTCCTTCAGCATCTAAGGGCTTCATTGAAGCCAATGACCTTTGGTCGTTTAAATATAGTAATGGAGAACTTTTTAGAGGAATTGGTGAAAATTTTGGCTGGGAAGCTAGAGACGAAGATGACTCTAAATATTTTAGTGAATTACATGAAGACAAAAGATTCAATTACGACTATATGTTGAGAAAATTAAGTGACAATGGCGCCAATATATTCCGAACTTGGATGATTTACTGGAACCTTCCGGTAGATTGGAAAACAGTTAAAAACTCCTCTCGATATTCAAACGATGCCACAAGGTTTAATGACTCGGGTGTTGTGAGAATGAATGAATTAGTGGCTCTAACCGAACAACATGGAATGAAAATGATATTATCATTAGATAGTCACGCAGGATTTGACGACATTGCTTGGCAATTTAATACCTATAGTCAATCTGTTGGAGGACCAGCAAATACGCTAATCGATTTCTTTGTTAATACTGATAGCAAGCAAAGATACAAAGATAAACTAAGATTTATGGTAGCAAATTGGAGTTATAGTACGGGTATTGCTGCGTGGGAATTTTTTAATGAAGTTGATAATATCATGTATGACGGTTACGACAGAAAGATTGACGATAACATTGTCGTGAATTGGCACACAGAGATGAGCGACTACTTGTCGCAAATAGATCCGCATGAGCACTTGATCACTACAAGTATTTCGCATAGAGCAGTAACCGGATTATTTGATATTAAAAACATCGACTTTAACCAGTCACATTTATATAAAGTTACTAATGAAATTCCAGAGATTATAAACGAATTTGTTACAACACATAACAAGCCATACTTTGCTGGAGAGTTCAGTGCAGAGTGGGATTGGAGTAAAAATTTTAATGAGTTCAAAGATGAAATGGTTTCTGATTTCAAACGCGGTTTATGGTACGGCTTATTTTCTCCAACACCTATTATGCCATTAAGTTGGTGGTGGGAGTACTTTAACGAAAATGGTACCGACAGCTACTTTGCTAATGTACAAAAAATAAACGAAATTATGTTGGCAGATGGTCCTATTTCAAAGGTTGATTGGCCAATAAGCCCAGAGAACTTAACCGAGTATGCTGTTCAAACTACAAACAAAGTGTTCGTATACTTATTAAATAATACTGACACCCCAATCACATGGAAAAATAGCGATAATTTAAGGCTTCAATCTATATATCACTGTGAAACAGGACAAATGTCCAGCAGCAGTAACCTTCTGTTACTTCCTAGTGAAGATTATATTTTGATTTATGGAAAATAATTCAATGTTTATTCATTGCCCAAATTGTACAAGCAAAAATTTTGACTTCTTGAATCAACATAAATGGTCTTGCACAAATTGTGGTTTTGAATATTTTCACAATGTTGCCGCCTCAGTAGCAGCCCTAATTGTAGTAGACAATGAAATTCTATTAACAAAAAGAGCTAAGGAACCAAAAAAAGGATTTTTGGATTTACCTGGCGGGTTTGTAGATCCAAATGAATCTCTTGAGCAAGCTTTGACCAGAGAAATAGCAGAAGAGCTGGGAGTTGATTTAAATATCAGTACGTATTTAACTTCATGTTCTAATACATATACGTATAAGAACATCATTTATAAAACGTGCGACAGCTTTTTTATCTGTTATCTTACCAAAAAACCTAAAATATCCGCTGATAGCAATGAAATTTCTTCATATCAGTGGATAGATCTAAAGCAAATCAATGACAGTAAGTTTGCCTTTGAGTCATCCAAACTAGCGATTCAAAAAATGTTATCAACTAAAAAATAACTATTAGATAAGTGACTGAACAAATATATCACAAACCACAATGTAACCGGTAACTTATAGCGGAAAATATACACTAAATGAAACTGTATAATAAAACGATTTTCTCACTATTTATTGTGACTACTCTTTTAGCTTGTAGCAGAGAAGAGCCCAAAGTTTTGCCAAAACTAGACCGTGAATCACCAATAACAGGAACACTACTGGATAGTTTTGATTTATCAGGAGTTGAATATAACAAAGCAACTGAAAACTTTACTGTGCATTCTTTAATTACCAATGGTGCTATATTCCAACAAGAAAAAGAGATCCGTTTTGCTGGGATTGCAACACCAAAAAACCTTATCGCGGTAGAACTAAAAAACGACATCAACCAACAAGAAGTACTGACTTATACACGAGTACCTGAAAGCGGAGAATGGTTAATTACTTTGCCTTCACAAAAGGCCTCTTTCGACACCTATACATTGACTATCTCCAACGGACAATTCCAATCACGTATAAAAAATATATTAATTGGCGAAGTCTGGTTGGTTGCAGGGCAATAAAATATGGAAATGAAGGTAAAAGAAATGGATAACAGTTCCTATTGGATGGCTAACGCAAATGACGAGGTCATTAGAATTTTCTATCAAGATATGAAGATGAACAATGCTAATCGCCTGAAAGAGCCTAATTTTGATGTTGACGGTGGTAGATGGTTGGTAGCTAACTCTTGTAGTAACTTTGAAAACAGTAACTTAGGCAATGCAGAAGGTATCCCTGCTCCACCATTTAGTTACACTTTAGGCAATACAACTTCAATAGCTAAAACAATAGATTTATTTTCTGAGAAGATTACC
This sequence comes from Thalassotalea agariperforans, assembly GCF_053470345.1. Taxonomy (NCBI): domain Bacteria; kingdom Pseudomonadati; phylum Pseudomonadota; class Gammaproteobacteria; order Alteromonadales; family Colwelliaceae; genus Thalassotalea; species Thalassotalea agariperforans. Next base: position 59,901 of record NZ_JBQMWH010000014.1, read on the forward strand.
GACTGGCATCAACCAAGAAGCACAAATATTACACAAGAGATTGTTAATACTGACGACACAAGAGGCAACGTACTTCAATATGTGTTCGCCGGTGATCAATCAGTCAGTAAGTTAAAGCCCAATTTCATTATGGACTTAAGCGCTTATTCAAGAGGAGTTATTTCTTTTGACTTTAAGCTGATCAAACAACCTAATAATAGCCCAAACGCCAATTGGTATTATAAAGTCGATTGTGGTTGGCCATGTGGCACTGGTGATGTAGCTCTAAACAAAAGTAACGAAGGCCATACTCCAGAACTTGGTGTTTGGCAGACCTATACTGTTGATATTGAATATTTAACTGCTCTTACCGGTGGTATTGAATCAAATGCAACACCTTTAAATTTAAACAATATTGTATCTCCTGTTGTGTTATTTCCTACTTGGGGAAACAATCAACAAGGCGCAATTTATCAATTAGATAACGTAACTATTAAAGCAAGGACTAATCATGAAACAAATTAGTTTATATCTACTATTAATTAATATGCTTTTATTTCAGGGGGTAACTGCAGCTGAGCTTAAAGTTCACGGTTTGTTCGGTGACAACATGGTTCTACAACGGAACCAGCCTATAAAAATATGGGGGCAAGCAGAAAGTGACGCCATTATCAGCGTTAAGTTCGCCTCATTAAAATCAGATATCAAAGCTGATGAAAGCGGTTTTTGGAAGACCGAATTTCCAGCTCAATCTCAAGGAGGCCCATATACTCTCTACATTGAAAGCAAGGAGAAGACTCTATATTTCCATAACTTATTAATAGGAGATGTATGGGTTGCATCAGGGCAATCCAATATGGAGTGGAAAGTGAGTTGGAAAATTGACAATTACCAGCAAGAAATCATAGATAGTGACTTCCCTAACATCCGATTTTATAAAACAAACACTAAAGTCCTAGTTTCCCCCTCTGATGACATTGAAGGGACCGGTTGGCGAATTGCGTCTCCAGATACTGTTGGTGATTTTTCTGCCGTGGCTTGGTTTTTTGCTAAGCACGCCAACAGAAACACTCAAATTCCAATTGGAATAATAGAAAGTAATGTTGGTGGCACTCCCGCTGAAGCTTGGAGTCCCATTGAAGCATTGCTAAAACACAACGGCTATAAGAACATAGCAAAAGACTTCAAAGACAACCCTCAAGACAGAAACGAACGAATTAAACAAAGAGGGATAAATGAACAATTAAAATGGGAGATTATTAAAAGTAACCAAGGTATTAAGACCTTAAAGATACCATCCAATGATTATGATTATTCGAAGTGGCCTACTGTTGAAGTTCCATTTAGTCAACCAATAGAAGACGTTGTATGGTTGAAGCGAACCTTTAATATCCAATCAATTCCAAATACTGCCACAATTTCATTTGGAGAGTTAAACCAAATTGCCCACATATTTATTAACGGTAAACAAATCGTTTATAAAAACTGGGAGGACTCCATAAAACCATACATCATTTCTCCTGAACTGTTACAGGTTGGAACTAACGTTATTACATTAAGAGTAGTCAATAGTTGGGACAACCAAGTTATTGTAGGTAAAAAAGATGAAACATGGTTAAAACTAAACGAAGCAAAACAAGACCTTTCCGGCAATTGGTATTATTCAAATAACATTGAGCCCAGCATCCCAACCGTTGAACGAATAAGTTGGTGGCCATCAGTTTTATATAACGCCATGATCCACCCTTTAACCCAATACCCAATCAAAGGAGCTTTGTGGTATCAAGGAGAGAGTAATACTGATCGACCAGATGACTATACAATTCTCTTTCAAGATATGATAAGTAGCTGGCGGAAAAAATGGAATATAGGCAATTTTCCATTTGTTTTTGCTCAACTATCAAGTTGGAAAGACATTCAAGAAGTACCTTACGAAAGCGAATGGGCTAATTTACGCTATGCTCAAGCCAAAGCGCTGGAATTACCAAATACGGGAATGGCTGTTACTTTGGATATAGGAGATGCTAAAGATATTCATCCTAGAAACAAGCAGGATGTCGGAAAACGCCTTTGGCTTGCTGCAAAAAACATAGCCTATCCTGACAATATTTTTCATAGAGGTCCTACCGTCACAGGTATTACTGTAACTAATAATCAAGTAAAAGTAGCATTTAATCAAGAACACAGTCTAGAGCTACGTGGTGACAAGCTAATTGGATTCGAAATAGCGGGAAAAGACAAAATATTCATCAATGCATCAGCAAAAATAAGCGGTAAAAATGAAGTTACAATCTTCAACTCTAAAGTATCAAACCCTAAATACTTGAGATATGCATGGCAAGACAATACTCCTGCTAACCTATATAACAACTTAGACCTTCCAGCTGAGCCATTTAAATACACAATAGAAGATCAATAATGAAAAATAACAACCGCTACACTATATCAATAAAATCTAAATTTTTAGCTATACTTGTTCTGCTATGCAGTTTCTCTGTGTTTGCGGAGTTTGTGAGTCCCGACGCGAATAATATCCGATACGTTGGTAGGATTGATCATTTACCAAGCTCTCCATTTCTAACCTGGCCTGGTTCACAAATAGAATTCAAGATTACAGGTAATAAGTTAGTTATTCACCTAGATGACCAACAAGGTAAGAACTACTTTAATGTAATTTTTAATGGAAAGAGTGATCACCCTTATGTACTTGCTGCCGAAAAAGGAAAGCAAGCTTATGATTTAAGTCACATGCTCACTAACGCCACGAATCACATCAAAATATTCAAACGTACGGAGGGTGAGGAAGGCGGTACACTATTTTTAGGTATTGATTTAGAAAAAAAGGCAAAACTACTCCCTCTCTCCCCTGCCCCTAACCTTAAATTGGTATTTTATGGTGATTCTGTAACTGTCGGCATGGGGAACGAAGCAGCTCATAATTCAAAAGACGACAAAGTATCTGAAAAGAATCATTATTTATCTTATGCCTCAATCACGGCCCGAAACTTAAACGCGCAACATCATACTATTGCCAAAAGTGGCATTGGATTTATGGTTAGTTGGTTTGATTTCATTATGCCAGAGTATTACGACCAACTTACCGCAGAAAATAATAACGACTCGAAATGGGATTTCAGCCAGTATCAAGCAGACATCGTTGTTGTTAACTTAGGCCAAAATGATACATGGCTAATCAATAGCGAAAACAAACTAAAGGCCTCCCCTGCAGAGATAATACAAGAATACAAAAAATTTATTAAAAGCCTAGTCACTAAACACCCAAACGCCAAATTTGTGTGTGCACTGGGTAGCATGGATGTTACAGAAAATAACACTTGGCCTGATTATATAAAACAAGCAGTAACTGAATTAAAGCAAGAGCTCCCTTTCTTATTCATTAAGACATTAAACTTTGATTTTACCGGTTACCGTAACCATCCACGTGTCGACCAGCATTATGCTAATGCTAAAAAGCTAACCAACTTTATTAATTCACATTACTTACCTTCTAATTAGCCTTAGACGCCGTTAATATAGGAGATGCTGACTAATATTCGTATAAAGAAGTGCTCACTTAGAATGGTATGTGCGGCATTAGAACAAACAAAATTTGTGAAAATATAGTTATTCAACATCCAATAAATTTTGTGCAGTTATCATGGTGCCTATACACGTTCCCAAAGGCCGAGTTTTAAAGGCTTATATGCAGCGTTATTGATTTTGACAAGGTTCTCAGATGGATATGGACATTAGGGTAACACAGGAGCAGTTACCGAGAATAACCATTCTCTTCAATCAATGCCTTGCCTCTATTCTCGCTAAGCGAGCACTTTCTTATACTGATTGGTATAATACCTTCTCCACATAGGTATGTATCCGCGCGATTATGTAATTTATTAACCTAGGTTTTAATTTAAAGATTTTTATCCAATTTTTATAAAGCATAAAAGACTCATTATTAAAAATATGATCAAGTCTAATAACTAACGTACAACACCACGTTCTGTTTAAGAAGAACAGCTGTAATGCGACACCCCTCCCGCGTCAAAAAAGGCTGCGGGTTTTAAGCAGTAGTATTTGTTTTCAACCTCTATTGCTTGCTCGTTATAAGGTTGAGTTAGTACTTGTTGTAATTCATGAACAAGGGAAAAGTCACCGTTATGAGCATTTTGATATGCTGAAACTACGCGCCATTCTCGCCAGGTGTATTTAGGATTGTTTTGTTGCATGATTTGCTGTTTTTGCGATTGTTCTTCGATATCGCCACTTGGGTTCATCAAGCTTCGCCAACTTTGTAACCAATGCTGCCATTGTTCGTTTAGGTCATCGGTCGGAGCTGCATAAAAGCTTTTGCTTAGGCCAGAAATGTCCTTTGGCATATTCGACAGTTCACGGAAGAAAATGGTGTAATCTACCGACGTTTTTGCCATCAAGGTTACCAGTTGAGCAAACAGCTCGGGCTCAAAGGTATTTAAGCCAAGTTTAGCTGCCCACATGGTTTCACTCTTGTTTTTCATGACCGAATCGAATTCATTATTTATCTGTACTAATGCTTCTAACGCCTTAGGATCTGACAAGAGTAATGGCTGTACTGCCTTACAAAACATCTCGAAATTGGTTTTGGCAGCTGCGCCTTGATTGAAAAAAGAAAAATGCTGGCCACCACCTGTCCAAGGTTGGTAGTAAGGTTCAAAACGCTCTACAAAGCCAAAAGGTCCATAGTCGAGTGTGTAACCTCCGCAAGCACAGTTATCACTATTAAAGTTTCCTTGGCAATAACCTACTCTAAGCCAATGGCTGATCAGGCTGGTTAAGCGCTCACGAAATGCCGCGGCTAATTGCACAATTTTTTCGGCAAGTGGTAGCTCGTGATTGATATCATTTGCATATTCACGCTCAATTAAATGTAACACAATCATTTCTAACTCTTCTAATGCGTCCGAATGCACATTAAAACGAGCACGACGGCCAAAAAGTTCAAGTTGGCCTACGCGCAAAAACGAAGGTGCAACACGCGTTGAAATAGCAACTGGAGTAGCCACCGTAATATCAGGATTTGTTGAATATGAACCTTCAGAATACCAAGGCCGGCTTGCGCGTTCAGATTGTGAAACAAATAAGCATAATGAACGAGACGTTGGTACACCTAACGCGTGCATATGTTCTTGCACTAAAAACTCTCGAATGCTTGAACGCAATACTGCTCTACCATCGCCACCTCGGCAGTAAGGTGTTGGCCCTGCGCCTTTTAACTGCATTTCCCAGCGTTTGCCATTAATAACGGCTTCATATACCGAAATAGCACGGCCATCACCATAACCATTTCCTGTGCGAAAAGGACATTGCTGAATGTATTCAGTACCGTATATCGACAACGCGTAACCCGTAGCCCAGCCAACAGCTTGCATCGGCTCGGGAACAACTGACATATCACCAGAAAATAACCGAGCAAAGTCTTCGGTATGCGCTAGGCTGTTATCAAAACCTAATTCCGCAAAAAATGTATCACTGTGTGCGATATATTTAGGATCAGCAATTGGAGTAGGCTTAACTGGTACATAATGCCCCGAATAAACTTGTCTTGGCTGATAGTCGTCACCGGTTTCAGTTGCATCAGGATCACAGTTAAGATTATTAAGTAAAGAGTAATCCGTTAACTTAGCCAAATCATCAAGTGTGTAAACACTTACTGGAGCATTCGTGGTTGTTTGGTTCGCCATATTATTCAATTACCCATTTATTATTCATCAAATATAAAAGTATTATATTGGATTTAGCGACATCATTGTTATGACTTTAGTCGCGAAACACCCTCTTTTACCCACTTATTACTTTAACGCGTAAATGATTAATACCATTGCGTATAAAACAAGATCAAAACGGATAATGTTGAAATATTTCGGCAATTTTACGATAAAGCAGTTCTTGATCCCGGTTAATCTTAGCAAACGTGCGTAAACCGGCTATTTGTATTTGTACGTGATTTGCTAAATCTTGTGCATTTTTAGTGCTATCTACTTCATTTAGCTGTTGTGCTTGTTCAATTAAATTAACAAATTCCGTTGATATTTCAGCTAAATGCGTTTTGGTAATATCAATAAGATCTTGATTATCCTCGGTTAGCTCGCCAAGTGTTTTTGCCAACATACACATACCATTAGGTGCCGTATTTTGTGTGTCAACAACTTGTGCTTTTACAAATGCTTCCAATGCTGCAATGGGTGAAGCATGTGTTTGTTGGCATTGTTGCAGTAGTTGAAGCGCCATATCCGTGTAATTTCTTAAAGCCTCTTTAAATAAGCCATCTTTATTACCAAAAGCAGCATAAATACTGCCCGGACGCATATCAATTTCATCTTGTAAATTACGCATTGAAGTGGCATGAAAGCCTTTCTTCCAATAAAGATCCGTGGCTTTGTTGACGACTTCTTGGCGATCAAATTTTGCAGTTTTAGCCATGTTTCCTCTAAATAAAGTATTGAACAACCGTTCAATTATAAGCTGTATAAAGGTTAAGTAAAGGTAAACGTCATTAGTTACTATTTTCTACCTAGCCGCAAAACCCGAGCATTCTTTTATTTACAGCTAATTAAACGCATAACAATTTATTTGAGCAATCGTTCAAATAAATATTGAACGATCGTTCATTTATATCTATACTGCTTAAATACTAGAAATAAGAATTGAACCTTGGAGCAAATAATGAACGACTTTACCTTCCACAATGTAGCTACAGCGCCACAAGAAAGTAAAAAAATGTTAGAGCAAGCAGAGCAACAAATGGGGGCTATTCCTGGTTTATATGCGGTTATGGCGGAATCACCTGAACTTTTTAATGCCTATCAACAATTGCATCAATTATTTACAGCCACATCATTTGATGCTGAAGAACTGACCGTAGTGTGGCAAACCATTAATGTGGCGCATGAGTGTCGTTATTGTGTTCCTGCACATACGGGAATCGCGCACGCAATGAATGTTGACCCTGCTATAACCGAAGCTCTACGAAACCAAACAGCTTTGCCAACAGATAAATTACAAGCATTACATGATTTTACTTTGGCTGTAGTCAACTCAAGAGGCAATGTGTCTGAAGCGCAATTAACCGCTTTTTTTGCAGCTGGCTATCAGCAAAAGCAAGTTTTAGAAGTGATCCTTGGTTTATCGCAAAAAGTCATTAGCAATTATGTTAATCATCTTGCTAAAACACCAGTAGACCCAATGTTTGAAAAGTTTTCTTGGCATAAATCACAATAAAATAATCAACCGTTGTGATCACAACGCTTAATTTACTTTTACGTGCTAAAAATTGAAAAGTGAATAATGTTGCTACATATAGCAATAGTTAAAAATACATGCACTCACGGGTAAGCAGTAAATATGTTTACTTAAATTGTTTTTATAGAGAGTAACAACATGAATAAAAAAATTAAGTTAGATATCATTTCTGATGTCGTTTGCCCTTGGTGCATTATTGGTTACAAGCATTTAACTGCCGCGATAGAAGAATTAAACCTGCAGGATAAAATTGAGCTTGAATGGCAACCATTTGAACTTAATCCTGATATGCCCCCTGAAGGTGAAGAGTTACGTGCCCACGTAGCTAGAAAATATGGTTCAAGCAGAGCTGACAGTGATCGTGCTAGAGAGAATATTACCCAAGCTGGAGCACAGTATGGCTTTAGCTTTAACTATTTTGATGACATGAAAATAGTAAATACTTTAGACGCACATATTTTACTCGATTATGCCCACCAGTTAGGGAAAAAAACAGAGCTTAAAATGCGTTTATTCAGCGCTTTTTTTACTGAGCAGAAAGATATTTCAGATCGTAATACTTTAATACAAGAAGCAGAAACCGTTGGCATTAGCGCAGCACAAGCGAAAGCAGCCCTCGCTAATAACGAGCTAAAAAACAAAGTAAAATTATCAATTGTACAATGGCAACAAATGGGAGTAAGTAGCGTGCCTACGGTGGTTTTTAACCGCACAAGTGCTCTTACCGGTGCTCAACCACAAGCAGTGTTTAAACAAGTATTATTAGAAATGGCAGAATCAATCACTTAAAAAAACGCTAATTATTAATTTAGAAATAAACACTAAAAGTAGCAAACCATTTGCACAGGTATGGTGCTTTTTCAAATTTAATTGCACTAAAATTGCAATAACTGCTCGAGTTCAAGCGCAATAAAACAACGGTTGGATAAGCAATAGCCTCTATATTACATGGGGGCTTGGATAGCGTTTTTTAAAGTTGGTCTAAATTATGCCTATTAATAATTAAGCGAGAGTTCAATACTATTGAACTAAGTTAAAGCCAAATGGATATCTAGGGTTCCGATTCTGATAACAGCATAACAGTCTGTTATTTGAATGTCTGGACCAAGAGTTATCAACCTGGCATTGTATTATTTTAATACAAGTTGCATCTGCAATAGGTTACACGGAGGGATAAAAGCCCGGGAGGTCAGTTATTGAACCTCGTGCGCCCAAAAACCGTATAAACCTTGGAGATGTATAATATGAAAAACCTAAAAATCGCTATACTCGCACTTACCTTATTAACTTCCTTCACCTCTACGAGTGCCTTTGCAAAAGATAAATTTTCAGTATGTTGGTCAATATATGTTGGTTGGATGCCGTGGGATTATGGTGACAGTTCAGGCATCGTAAAAAAGTGGGCCGATAAATACAATATTGAAATAGATATTGTGCAAATCAACGATTACATCGAATCAATTAACCAATACACCGCAGGTCAATTTGATGCTTGTACTATGACCAATATGGATGCGTTAACCATTCCATCAGCAAGCTTTGTTGATAGTACCGCATTAATTGTTGGTGATTTCTCTAACGGTAATGACGGAATTGTTTTAAAAAATGCAACCTCACTAAAAGAGATTAAAGGACAAAAAGTTAATCTTGTTGAACTGAGTGTTTCTCATTACTTGTTAGCCCGCGGTTTAGAAAGTGTCGGTATGTCTGAAAGAGATGTCACCGTAGTTAACACTTCAGATGCAGATATGGTTGCAGCGTATACAACTGCTGATGTAACGTCAGTTGTCACTTGGAACCCGTTGTTATCCGAAATCACCGCAATGCCTAAATCTACCGCGGTCTACAACTCTTCTAACATCTCTGGTGAAATTATTGATTTATTAGTGGTAAATACTGAAACCCTAGCTCAAAACCCTAAATTAGGTAAAGCGTTAGTAGGCGCCTGGTATGAAATAATGGACAAAATGCAAGCTGACAAAAACGTATTAACCGAAATGGCGATTGCTTCAGGTACTGATTTAGCCGGTTACGAAGCCCAACTTGCAACCACTAAAATGTTTTACACTCCAGCATCGGCTGTTGAATTTACGAACAGCAAACAACTACCTAAAACAATGGAATACATTGCTAAGTTTTCATTCAAACATGGTTTATTAGGCGAAGGTGCCGCTGATTCAACATTTATAGGTATTGAAACACCAGCTGGCATTGTTGGCGACAAGAAAAATATAAAATTACGTTTCAATCCTAGCTTTATGGAAATGGCTGCAGACGGAAAGCTTTAAGCTTTTTCCCTCAAGTTTCAATCTGAACATGGCATTTAACGCCCTGTTCAGATTGTAAACTTACGTCGTAGTTTCCAATATAAATCAAACCTCAAGGTGATCAGTGAATGAAACGATTAATGAACTTCACACCAAGCAAACCTTTAGCCATTTTTTTGAGTATCGTGCCATTTATTGCTGCGTTATTTATTTATTGGAATGCCTCCAATGCCCGATTGGCGGAAAACCCTAATGACAAACTATTACCAAGCTTTACCCAAATAAGTAGTGCTGTTGATCGTTTAGCCTTTAATGAAGATAAGCGCACTGGAAAATATATTTTTTGGGAAGATACCAGCGCAAGTTTGTATCGCATAAGTTTAGGTATTTTAATTAGTGCAAGCTCCGCCTTAATCATTGGCTTACTAACAGGAATGATCCCGCTTGCTAGGGCTAATTTATCTCCTATCGTTACGATCATTTCACTCATTCCGCCCATGGCGATTTTGCCGATTTTATTTATCACTTTTGGCTTAGGTGAGCTTGCTAAAGTGATGTTAATTATTATCGGAACAGCACCCGTTATTATAAGAGACATGCAATCGAGAGTTTTGCAATTACCTGCAGAGCAATTAATTAAAGCGCAAACCTTAGGTGCTTCTACTTGGTTAGTCTCTATTCGTGTTGTCTTACCCCAAATTTTACCGCGATTATTAGCTTCTATGCGGTTATCACTAGGCTCTGCTTGGTTATTTTTAATAGCAGCTGAAGCAATTGCCGCCCAAGAAGGTTTAGGCTACCGAATTTTCTTAGTCAGACGTTATATGTCAATGGATGTGATTTTCCCTTATGTAATTTGGATCACCATTCTTGCATTTGCGATGGATTTTGCACTTAAAAAACTATCTCATGTTGCGTTCCCTTGGTATCACGCCACTGAAAATGACAAATAAGGAATAAATATGAGTTTTTTAACCGTTGAAAATGTACATAAGTCTTATGGCGACAACCTAGTGCTTGAGCGTTTAAGCAAGAACGTTGAACAAGGCGAATTTATTTCCATGGTAGGCGCTTCCGGCTGTGGTAAATCAACTTTCCTTAATATGTTATTAGGTAAAGAGTCGCCTTCTAAGGGAAAAATTACTTTAGAAGGACAACCATTAATACAAGAACCCGATGAAGACCGCGGCATTGTATTCCAAAAATATTCAGTATTTCCGCATTTAACTGTTTTACAAAATGTCATGATTGCTGATGAATTTTCGCAAGCTAAATGGCTAGGTTGGACGTTTGGTAAAACAAAAAAACAGCTAAAAACAAAAGCAATGGAATTTGTTGATGCTGTTGGCTTAAGTGCTGCTATCGATAAATATCCGCACGAACTTTCCGGCGGTATGCAACAACGTTTGGCAATAGCACAAGCGTTAATGAAGTCTCCTAAAATTTTATTATTAGACGAACCCTTTGGCGCTTTAGATCCGGGTATTCGAGCTGACATGCATGAGCTTATTCGTGATATTTGGCAAAAAAACAACTTAACCATCTTTATGGTCACCCACGATATTAAAGAAGGTTTTGAATTGGGTTCACGATTGTGGGTATTTGACAAAATACGCCACGATCCACAAGCACCTAACGCTTATGGTGCTCAAATCACTTTTGATCTTTCACTTACCTGCGAAAGCTCAAAAGTAACTGCTCAAACGACAATTGAAAACATGGAAATAAATTAATCATGTCAGAACGTATTTTATATAAAGACATTCTCCCAGGGGGAAAACATTGGTCGATGCGTATGCGTCGTGGTACTAGTTTAAAATTAATTGATCTTGAGGGCGGTGCCAATGTAGCAGCATTGTTTTACAACCCTGAAAACCTACTTGAACGCTACAATGCTCCTGATACCTTGAAATGTCAGCATACTTTTAAATTAACTAAAGGGCATTGTTTGTATTCAGATATGGGACGAATTTTCTGTTCTATTGTTGATGATTCCGTTGGCTGGCATGACACGGTTTGCGGTAACAGCAATCAAAAAATGGTAGATAAAAAATGGGGCGAACAGAGTTACCAAAAAGATCAAAACCAATGGCTTCAAAATGGTAATAATGCCTTTTTAGTAGAAGCCACTAAATACGGTTTAGGCAAAAAAGACTTGGCCGCCAATACAAATTTCTTCAGTTGTGTAACGCCAAATGACGAAGGTGATTTAGAATTTAAGGCTAACGCTTCAAAGGCGGGAGACTATATAGAGTTACGTTTTGAAATGGACACAATCGTCTTACTTCATACCTGCCCTCACCCAATGAACCCAGTCACTGCTTATCCTTTTAAGCCGATTGAATATCAAATTCTCACTTCTGATCCTGTCAGCGATGATGACTTTTGTAAAAACGCCTGCCCAGAAAATCAACGGGGCTTTGAAAATAACCGTCTTTATTATTTAGGCTTATAAGGAGAATGCCATGATTGTAGCAAGCCAATTACAACCCGAAAATGCCATTGTCCGCGATATTGTCGATGCCGGTGACTATTATTTAAAAACCATAAAAAAGGGCCAGACGGTAAGAATTCTTGATCTTGAAGGTAATCAAGCAGCTGACACCCTATTTTATAGCGCGAAAGATGTTAGTGAGCGTTACAGCGCTATCGATACCATTCGAGAGCAGGGAAATGTTTACCTAACCGCAGGCACAATTTTAATGACTAATGATTGTAATCCGTTACTAAAAATTGTTGCCGATACCTGTGGTCGTCATGACACATTAGGAGGAGCATGCGCTACCGAAAGTAATACCGTGCGTTATGCATTAGAAAAAAAATGCATGCACGCTTGTCGAGATAGTTGGTTACTCGCCATAGCCGAAAACGAAGAACTTGGTTTAAATAAAGCTGATATTACCCATAACATTAACTTTTTTATGAATGTGCCAGTAACTTCTGACGGCAAATTAAGTTTTGCTGACGGTATCAGTGGCGCAGGTAAATATGTTGAGTTAACCGCACTAATGGACACCATAATGTTGATCTCAAACTGTCCACAATTGAATAACCCGTGTAATGCCTATAACCCAACGCCGGTTGAAATATTGATTTGGAATTAGGGTTATTTCAAAGCAATCGTGAAGTTTGAATAACAATAACTCAATTTAAAGCAGTTAGGACGACCATACTGCTTATTATTATTCGCGGGACGACCCGCAACGTTCAGGGCTAAATAGTATGTTTAACACTGTTTTAATCGCTAACCGTGGTGCCATTGCGTGCCGAATTATAAGAACTTTAAAAAAGCTCGGTATTAAAAGCATTGCTGTTTATGCTGAAGCCGATAGAGAATCACTGCACGTTAGGCAAGCTGATGAATCCTTCAGCTTAGGTGAAGGAACTGCAGCACAAACCTATTTAAACCAAGATAAAATTATCCGCATTGCACAAGAATCGGGTGCTCAAGCCATTCATCCGGGTTACGGATTTTTAAGTGAAAATGCTGATTTTTCTGAAAAATTATCACAAGCAGGCATTTGCTTCATTGGTCCAACACCTAAACAAATGGTTGATTTTGGTTTAAAACATCAAGCGCGTGAACTCGCAGAAGCAGCAGGCGTACCTTTAGTGCCCGGTAGCCCGTTACTTGAAAATATCGATGAAGTAATTAATTTTGCTAATCAAGTCGGTTATCCCGTGATGCTAAAAAGCACAGCTGGTGGCGGTGGTATTGGTATGCAACGTTGTGACGACCAGAGTCAACTCGAAAAAGCATTCACCAATGTTAAATATTTAGGAGCACAAAACTTTTCAAATGATGGCGTATTTCTGGAAAAATTTGTTGAAAAAGCACGTCATATTGAAGTTCAGGTATTAGGTAATGGTTGTGGTCAAGTCGTCACTTTAGGTGAACGAGACTGCTCTAGCCAACGCCGTAATCAAAAAGTTATTGAAGAATGTCCTGCGCCGAATTTATCGGATGATGTTCGCGATAAAATGTTTGCTACCGCCAAGCAGCTGATGACATCAATTAACTACCTAAACGCAGGTACCGTTGAATACATATACGACGATGTATCGGAAGAGTTTTACTTTTTGGAAGTGAACACTCGCTTACAAGTAGAGCACGGTATAACAGAAGCCTGCTTTAATATTGACTTGGTTGAATGGATGTTAAAAGTTGCTTTTGAAGACAAAGCTGATTTAACACCCATAGCAAACTTAACAGCTAAGGGACACGCCATTCAAGCACGAATTTATGCTGAAAACCCAGTGAAAAACTTTCAGCCTTCAGCAGGATTATTAACACAAGTAAATTGGCCTGAAACCGGTCAATTTGATAATGAAAATTTACGTATTGACCATTGGATTGAAGCAGGCTTAGAAGTTTCACCTTTTTTTGACCCTATGCTTGCGAAAGTGATCGTGCATGCGAACGACAGAGAACTTGCTCGCAAAGGACTTAATAAAAACCTAGCTCAAACTGAATTATATGGTATTGCTACTAACGTTGATTATGTGCGCCAAATTTTAGAAACGGAACTTTTTCAACAAGGTAAAGTTTTCACCCAAACACTAAATACCTTATCAGCAACATATAATGGCTTTGAAGTCATTAAACCTGGCACCATGACCACTATTCAAGATTACCCTGCTCGTTCAGGCTATTGGGATATAGGTGTACCACCTTCAGGTCCTTTTGACTTTTATTCTTTTAATTTGGCCAATCGTTTATTAAATAATGCCCAAGAAGCAGCCGGCTTAGAAATTACCATTGCAGGCCCTACTTTACAGTTTTATACCGATACGCAAGTGGTTATATGTGGTGCTGAAATTGCCATTTCGCTTGATGGTAACGCTTGTGCGATGAATACCATCATTGATATTAAAGCCGGTCAAACATTAAGTGTTGGAGAGGTTAAAGCTAAAGGCGCTCGTGCTTATATGGCGATATTGGGTGGTATTCAATGCCCTGATTATTTAGGCAGTAAAAGTACCTTTACCCTCGGGAAATTTGGTGGTCACTGTGGCCGCGCCTTACGAACAGGTGACTTTTTAGCGCTGACTGAGAACAGAACCAAAGTTAAGCAACCTCTGCTAGCAAACATCAGCTCGATTACTGCACCACTAACCAACCATTGGCAAGTGCGTGTTGTTTATGGTCCTCATGGCGCGCCTGACTTTTTCACCCAAGACGATATCAAAACCATTAACCAACATCAGTGGGAAATACATTATAACTCAAGCCGAACAGGCATTCGCTTAATTGGTCCTAAACCAGAATGGGCGAGAGAAAGTGGTGGTGAAGCCGGACTTCATCCTTCCAATATTCATGACAATGCTTATGCCTTCGGTACGGTAGATTTTACTGGTGATATGCCTGTTATATTAGGACCAGACGGGCCAAGTTTAGGTGGTTTTGTTTGTCCTTTCACTGTTATTTCGGCAGACCTTTGGAAATTGGGGCAACTTAAAGCGGGAGATAAATTAAGTTTTGAAGTTGTCGATTTAAGCACTGCCAAAGCAATAGAAAAAGCACAACTAGCACAGTTATCAACACTGACACCACAAAAAATTGATTATGCGCCAATAACACTAAGCCATGAAAGTACTCCTATCATTGATACCTTAGTCACAGATGATGGCGAGCCAGATCTCGTATTTAGGCAAGCTGGCGATAAATTCTTGTTAGTGGAGTATGGTGAATTGGTGCTTGATTTAGCGCTACGTGCACGTGTACAAGCCTTATTAGAATCGGTTAAACAAGACAACATTAAAGGATTGCTAGAGTTAACGCCAGGTATTCGATCTTTACAAATTCATTACGATAGCTTGTTAGTTTCGGTACAAGACATTATCGCCCGCGTGAAAGTGTTAGATGTTGAACTCGGTGATACTAGCCAGTTAAGTTTTAACTCTCGCATCGTTCACCTGCCGTTAAGCTGGGATGATAAAGCTTGCCAACTCGCTATCGAAAAGTATATCCAATCGGTTAGAAAAGATGCACCTTGGTGTCCTTCAAACCTTGAATTTATACGTCGCATTAATGGCTTAGCCGATATTGAAGCCGTTAAAAACATTGTTTTTGATGCTAATTATTTAGTACTTGGTTTAGGTGATGTTTATTTGGGAGCGCCGGTAGCGACACCGCTTGACCCATGCCACCGCCTAGTAACCACTAAATATAATCCGGCACGAACCTGGACAGCAGAAAACTCAGTAGGTATTGGTGGTGCGTATATGTGTGTATACGGCATGGAAGGTCCAGGGGGTTATCAATTTGTCGGCCGTACAGCCCAAATGTGGAATCGCTATCGCCAAACAGACGTATTTGATAAACCATGGTTATTACGTTTATTTGATCAAATTAAATTTTACCCCGTTTCTAATGAAGAACTTGAAATCATTCGAGCTGACTTCCCCATTGGCAAATGGCAACCCAAAATTGAAGAAAGCATTATTTCAATGCCAGATTTAGCCAAAGAATGGACTAAACAACAACGCGATATTGATAAATTCGTAGAGCAACGAGAGCGTGCATTTGAACAAGAAATGTCTGATTGGAAAAACACTGGCCAACTAGATTATCAAGCAGAGGTGGAAACCGCACAAGATGAGTCGGAACTTGTTTTAGAAGCAGGAGAATTTGTTATTGAATCTTCAGCTGCGGGCAGTGTTTGGTTAGTAGAAGCAAGTGAAGGTGATTTACTTGGCTCAGGCGAAAGCTTAATTATTTTAGAATCAATGAAAATGGAAATTGGTATTTCTACCCCAGAGTCAGCTCGAGTGGTAAAAATACTTGTAGAAGCAGGACAACAAGTTCATGCAGGACAACCCCTTGCGATTCTAAAAAAACAAGAAATATAGTGAGAAGTTATATGAATTTATCAATTCCAGTATTAAAAAAAGCGTATCAAGAAGGGAAAGTCTCTCCTGCAACGGTGTTTACACAGTTACGCGAAGCATCGCAAAAATTAGACAATGTTTGGATCCACTTATTATCAGAAAGCGAATTACAGCCTTACCTTGATAACTTGTTACAAAAGTCACCGGAAGATTGTCCGTTGTGGGGGATACCATTTGCAATTAAAGATAATATTGACTTAGCTGGCATACCAACCACGGCTGCTTGCCCAGCGTTTAGTTATGTCCCCGAAAAGTCTGCACATGTGGTTGAATTACTAATCAATGCTGGTGCCATACCTTTAGGTAAAACCAATCTTGATCAATTTGCTACAGGTTTAGTTGGAACCCGCTCGCCTTACGGCTCTACACCAAATTCTTTTAATAAAAACTATATTTCGGGAGGCTCTAGTTCTGGCTCTGCTGTCGCTACAGCTGCAGGTGTCGTTTCGTTTGCCTTAGGCACAGATACTGCCGGCTCAGGTAGAGTTCCTGCTTGCTTTAATAACCTAGTGGGTTTAAAGCCAAGTAAAGGTTTACTTTCAAATACCGGTCTTGTACCTGCATGTAAGAGCATTGATTGTATTAGTATTTTCAGCTTAACCGCAGATGATGCTCGTACGGTATTTTCTATTGCGGCAGATTATGACGAAACGGACTGCTTCTCTCGTACTAACCCGTTAACAAATCAAGGTTGTGTTGCACTTTCTTCAGAGTTTACTTTTGCAGTTCCTTTAAAAGAACAACTAGAATTTTTTGGCGATGAAGATTATCAGCAAGCCTTTACTTCTGCGATAGAGCAATTAACTGCGATGGGCGGGAGTATGGTTGAAATAGATTTTTCTCCGATGTTAGATGCAGCGCAGTTACTATATGAAGGTCCTTGGGTGGCAGAGCGATATTTAGCAACACAAGATATTCTAGTCAATAAGCCAGAAGCCATGATGGACGTTACTCGTACTATCATCTCTGGTGGCGCTACCCCTAAAGCGACCGATTGCTTTTCAGCCATGTATAAATTACAAACATTGAAAAAACTAGCCGATAAATTGGTACATAGTGTTGATGTCGTTGTAACTCCAACGGCTGGTCGTCATTTTACCATAGCAGAGATTGAAGAAGAGCCTATAGCTCGTAATTCACAATTAGGCTACTACACTAATTTTATGAATCTTTTAGACTTTTCAGCAGTTGCCGTACCCACAAGTTTTACTAAAAACAACATGCCTTTTGGCATTACTTTATTTAGTGACGCAATGACAGATCAAAAACTACTCACCCTTGCTAAACGCATTCAAGAGACGACGAAATTACCATTAGGCGCAACAAATAATGCTTACCAAACCACTGAAAGTAGCCTTGCGAACAGCGAAGGTTATATTGATGTCGTCGTTTGTGGGGCACACTTATCAGGCATGGTGCTAAATCATCAATTAACCACTAGAGGAGCCATATTAAAGCAAGTCACCGAAACAGCCACCGCTTACCGCATGTATGCTGTGCCAGGTAAAGTAGAACGACCAGCAATGATCCGAGATGAAGAAAATGGTGTCGCTTTTGCTGTTGAAGTTTGGTCATTACCTATCGCTGAATTTGGTTCGTTTGTAGCCGGTATTGCACAGCCCTTAGGTATAGGTAAAGTTGAGTTAGCGTCAGGAAAATACCTATCGGGCTTTATTGCAGAAGGCTATGCTAAAGACTTAGGACAAGACATTAGTCAATTTAAAGGCTGGCGAGCTTACCAAGCACGAGAAAAGTAATAATACATAGCTAATGAAAGCGACTTATCCTTGGATGAGTCGCGCTTTTCTAATATCCTCCCCCCCTAAATTGCTATTGAAGTAATCAACGGAGACTTTTTTAAAATTAATAACAAAACTAACGATATTAAGTTTCCCAAATCGGCGGGCTACCAATTTTTTCAATTAAAAAATCAATAAATACTCGTACTTTAGCCGTTAATACATTGGATTTGGGATACACCAACCAAATAGCTGATTGATCTTCAATTTCATAGTCAGGCAATACTCTAACTAAACTACCTTCCTTTAATTCATTGGAAATATTCCAGATAGAACTCATGCAAACCCCCACTCCCGCCTTGGCAGCAACACGCATGCTAGCACCATCATCACAGTCAACCCTAGGTTTCCCCCCTAATGGCGGAAAAAAGGCACTATGGTTTTTCGCTATTGAATTGAGTTTTCTTCGTTTTACATTTCCAAAAGTTAACATACGATGATTTATTAAGTCATCTGGCTGCTGAGGTGTCCCGTATGTTGCAAGATAAGCAGGTGATGCACATAAAATTCGTGTATCTTTAGCTAACCGTCGACCAATCAGGCTACTGTCCTCAACAGCATAATTACGTAATGCCAGATCAAAGCCACCTTCAATCAAGCTGGTTTGCGTATCAGACAGTTTAAGTTCAACATTAACATCCGGATATCGTTCTAGAAACTCCGGTAAAATTGGCGCAATAAACAGCTGTGCAAAAGTGCTAGAACATGCGAACTTTAACGTTCCCGAGACATTTGGGTTACCAAGCCCAAGCGCCGCTAACGCGGCATCTTCTTGTGCAATGATTTCTCGTGCAAAAGGGAGAAATTCAGCCCCTTCAATCGATAATGCAACTTTTCTTGTCGAACGATGAAAGAGATCGGCTCCTACTTGCAGCTCTAGCTTAGATAATCGTGCACTCGCCACTGAGGGAGCTAGCCCTAACTTTCGCCCTGCCGCACTAATATTTAGCATATCAGCCGCCATAACAAATAATCTTAGTCCGTTTGTGTCCATCAATTATATTCAAAAACCGAATTATGATTCCTTTTATACGTTATTTATATGCAAAATCAACAACTATATACTTCATACATAAATAATTTACAGCAGTACAACTTGATGGATTTCATTAATTGCCTCCATCAAAAATTTATTGCAATAAAACTGTGTGTTTTTGTGTCGCCCTAACAGGTAGGAAAGTAAAATGTTAGCCCAAGGTATAAATGAAAGAACAACATTTCCCCGATTAAACTCCGGCTACAATGCCGTGTTTCAGCCTGGAAAGCTTTCAATTGGCTTGGTTGCTCCTATTGAGCACTACAGCATTAATTCACTACCAAACATGCAAGAAAGTTTAGCTAGAGTACAACTAGCAGAGCAGTTGGGCTTTAAAGCCGTATGGTTAAGAGACGTGCCATTTAATGTCCCGTCGTTCGGTGATGTCGGGCAGATTTTCGACCCCTTTGTTTACCTTGGCTTACTAGCCGGACAAACATCTAACATTGCTTTAGGTGTTGCAAGTTTAATCCTACCTTTACGACACCCTGTGCACGTAGCTAAAGCTGCAGCATCAGTAGATATACTTTCTAACGGTAGATTAATTTTAGGTATTGCCAGTGGCGACCGCCCTGAAGAATACCCTGCTATGGCTGTCAATTACCAAGAACGCGGCAAATTATTTCGTGAAAGTTATCATTACCTTCGTCAGTTAGCGCTAAAAACACCTGAATTTACCAATACATTTGGGGACATTAGCCGCGGTATTGATCTGTTACCTAAACCAACGACTGGCCGCTTACCTTTGCTTATCACTGGCGCTTCACAGCAAACACCTGATTGGTTAGCGCAACATGGCGACGGATGGATCACTTATCCAAAACCGCATGCATTACAGGCTCAATTTATTCAACAAATTAGAAAAAACAATACTGAAACAGAGTTATCCAAACCAATTATGGAACCTCTGTATATAGATATTACCGACGATCCCAACAGTAGACCGCAACCAATTCATTTAGGGTTCAAGTTAGGTATTAACCAACTTCGTCAATATCTTATATCACGACAAGAAATTGGCGTAAATCATGTGGCATTAAACCTACGTTTTAACCAAGCCAACATCGAATCAACGCTAAAAAATATCGCTGAACATGTGCTACCGAGCTTCAATTAAAGGATTTAACGAAATGAAACAAACAATTTTATTAACAGGTGCAACCGACGGCATTGGTTTTGAAACAGCCAAAAAGCTTGTCTCTCTTGGTCACACTGTATTATTGCACGGTCGCAATATTGCAAAGTTAACCTATGTAAAAAACGCGCTAACGCAATTAAACCATAGAGCCATTATTGACACTTATCATGCCGATTTAAGTCATTTATCAGAAGTAGAGCTTTTAGCAAATACCATTACACAGCAATACCATCATATTGATGTTCTTATTAACAATGCCGGTGTTTTTAAAACACCGCAGCCAATAACAGACGAAGGCTATGATGCCCGCTTTGTTGTTAATACGATTGCTCCGTATCTATTAACTACCAAGCTTCTTCCTTTGTTAAGTAAAAGCAGCCGTATAGTTAACGTATCTTCAGCCGCGCAGGCAAGTGTCAATTTAGCCGCGTTACGAGGCGAACAAAAACTAACAGATGGCGCAGCCTATGCCCAAAGTAAGTTAGCGCTCCTTATGTGGACTTTTCAATTAGCAAAAACACTTGGTGCTAATGCTCCAACACTAATTGCCGTAAATCCAGCCTCATTCTTAGGAAGCAAGATGGTAAAAGAAGCCTATGGCTCTGAAGGTAAAGATTTAACTATAGGTGCTGACATTCTTGTTCAGTTAGCACTTAGTACTGATTTTTTACCAATATCCGGTAGCTATTTCGATAACGATATAGGTCAGTGGGCGCAACCTCATCCTGATGCACTGAGTGCTCAAAAAAATGCGTCAATAATTACGGTAATAAATGAAATTCAACACAAACTCAAACTCAAACTCAAACTAACTAATACTCAAGTTAGTGAATAAACACAACAAGTTATTTAATCAATAGCTTAGGAGAAAATAATGAAAGCAATGATAGTAAATACCTTTGGCAACTCAGATGTCTTTGAACTAGCAGACATACCTAAGCCGCAAGTAAAACCTGGACATGTACTTGTAAAAATTATGGCAACCAGTGTTAATACGGTTGATACCATGATCCGCCAAATGGGGGCTGATTTACCACTATCTCCAGCAACTCCAGCTCTATTAGGGATGGATTTTGCAGGTGTTATCGAAGAAGTTGGTGACGATGTTACCGAATAC
The DNA here is from genome assembly GCF_053470345.1 of Thalassotalea agariperforans. Classification (NCBI taxonomy): domain Bacteria; kingdom Pseudomonadati; phylum Pseudomonadota; class Gammaproteobacteria; order Alteromonadales; family Colwelliaceae; genus Thalassotalea; species Thalassotalea agariperforans. The sequence goes on from NZ_JBQMWH010000014.1 coordinate 81,406, forward strand.
AAAATTGGTGATGAAGTATACGGCTGTGCCGGTGGTTTAGCTGATTTACCCGGAACTTTAGCGCAATACATTGTAGCCGATATAAACTTACTTGCTTTAAAACCTAAAAACATTTCAATGCGTGAAGCTGCGGCATTACCTTTAGTTGCTATAACAGCTTATGAAGGTTTACAACGAGCAGGTATTAAATCAGGTCAAAATGTACTTGTTCATGGTGGCTCTGGTGGTGTTGGCCATATTGCATTACAACTAGCCCGCTATTTTGGTGCTAACGTTTTTTCAACTGGCGGTGGTGAACCACAATTAGCACTGATTGAACAATTAGGTGCAACACCAATTAACTACCGAACTGAGTCTGTTGAAAACTATGTAAAACAGCATACGGATGGCGCTGGTTTTGACATAGTGTTTGACTCTGTTGGTGGTACCAATATGACAAATTCTTTTGACGCAGCAGCTTTAAATGGCCATGTTGCCACAACCGTATCAATGGTAGAACTTGATTTAACAACAGCTCACTTTAAAGGTTTATCTTTACATGTTGTCTTTATGCTTATTCCAATGCTTCACAATTTCCGCCGCCATGAGCATGCCGAAATATTAAAAGCGTTAACGACAATAGTTGAAGCAGGCGGGTTAACACCAATACTTGATGATCATGAATTCGACTTAACCGAAATAGGCAAAGCACATGATCGTTTAGCTAGTGGACAAGCCATGGGCAAAATAGTTGTTTCAGTATAAATAAAAAATAGCCTGAACTTAGTTGCGTTATGGCAACTAGGTTCAGCACATTCAACATCAACTATTACTAATTGATAACACCAAATTTAGGAAATTTTCTTTATGAAAATAAATTTTAACTCAGTAATTCTATGCTCGTTATTACTTGCTGCACCAACATTATCAGCCCATGCAATAGTAAAACAATCTAAAGTTCTTACAACAGAAACGTTAAAATGGGGCTACCTAAATCCACTACGAGGCGATAAAAGCCCAGGTGCCACAGATCTTTGGGGAGACCGTACAAAAAATATCGCGACGGGTATGTTAGTAAAGTTTAATAAAGGCTTTTTGTCACCACCTCATATCCACAACATTTCTTATCGTGGAATTGTGATCCAAGGACTGATGCATAATGATGATCCGACCGCAGAAAATTTGTGGCTACCAGTAACTTCTTTCTGGACACAGCCGGCTGGTGAAAACCATATAACCGCAGCTAGTGGTTTAACCAACTTAATTTATCTTGAAATAGATGAAGGGCCATATTTAGTTCAACCGTCAGATCAACATTTTGATAATGGCGAACGGCCAATCAATATTCATGCATCTAATTTAGTTTGGCTACAAGAAGAGCAATCAGCCATTATTAAAGGGAAAAATATTGAAATTTCACCGCTTTGGCAAAAAAGCACAACAGAACATACCCAAGGTTATTTACTAAAATTACCAAAAGGAAAATCAGGAAAAATTGACACTAATGCCAGTGATTACAAGGTTGTTATTATTCAAGGTGATCTTAATTATCAATCTTTGGAAACCCCTGAACCGACCCATTTATTACCTGGCAGTTTTGTTAGCTCCGCAGGCACATTTACTCACCATATAAGGGCCAACAATGAATCAGTGCTCTATATCCGTAGTAATGGAAAATTTACCGCAGCGTTTGAGTAATTATTTCGCCCAAACATACGAGTTTGTGTTTCATGAAATAACACAGCCTTACTACCATCTGCGTTCATTGCGCGATTATTCAAATAAATAAAGAGTTATTGTTTCATTTATCTATTAAAAACATGTCTAATAACTCTTTAACATACGGATTTTCTATAAATTTAAAGTAATACTTCCCCCCACTTTCCGCCTCTAGCAGGCAAAATAAAGCAAGTTCGTATACAAATTTTTATCAAGATAAGCATTATTTACATGCAATTAAGTTATGGTGTTAATCAGCTGAAAATTTTCTATTTTTGACTTAATACAACTTTTTTTAAAAAATTATCTAGCCCTGTTTTACATCCACATAAAAATAATAAACAGAATATTTATTAATCAAGATGGCGACACAAGCGCCATTAAACGAGTTATATTTTTATATTTATGGATTTAATGTGGATCAAAAGTTTAAAAAGCGATTTGTACGAGAATCGCGGATCATCTCTAAATAGTTCTTATGTGTTGACGTTCTAGCAATATAAAAACCTAACTCTTCAGAATAAATTATTGACGCTTCGTTAATTTCAGATGAGCACTGATGAATAATTTTTTTGTCTTCAAGCCAAGTAACACAAGGGTTTCCGGAAGAATCGTTAACAGCCGCTTTTGCCAAAATATCAGACATGGCTTGTTTAAACTGTTTCATTGAGTAAGACGGAGCAATTTTATCTTTAATCACTTGCCAGCTATAATAACGCCCTCCCCCAATACTTTGATGTGAACACCAAATTGAAAACGCGATTCGTAACGAGTTGGTTTCACTCATTAATCGCATATCTATTTTTGAAAAAGGTCGTTGATTATTAATTAAATATTGATAAATTCGATTAATCAATCGTTGCTCAAACTCAAGTCGATAAGCAACTCGCTTATCTGTTGTTAACTTATACTCTCTGATCTTAAAGTGAATAACGTTTAGCTCGTATTCATCTAAGCCCATTTCTTTCATAGCTTGTGTATTAGCATTTTCAATAAAAAATTCAGTACCACTTAAACGGTTCATTGAAATTTTTAAATTATTACGTTCGCCTGAGCCAACGCCCTTCCCCATTGCTTTTAATATATCAACTTCGAAAAAATCAAATAAGGTACTTTTTACATCTGATAATAAATCTGCATTTACATTGGCAGCGTTAATCCTATATTCAATTGTTCTTTCCACTAAGGATAATAAAGCCATGTAATAACGTAAGTCGTTAATTCTGGCAATACGTTCATTATTAGTTGTGGTAACAGTTACCTTAATTGGTTCATCATTAATATATACAGTAGTTTCTTTTCGTTTTGAGGTACTTTTAGAATTATATTCCAGTGCCGTAAATAAAAATAAACAGACTAAATCATCTGCTAAACCGTACTCAATTTTATCACTAACACTTAACGCTTTATTTTCTTGTAAAGACAAAGAAATTTGATCCGGTTGTGCAGGCAACGAATTACTATTTAAATAATCAATATTTAGTTTAAATAATGATGCATAGCGTTTCTTCGATTCATGGACATTACAACCTAACTCTATAAAAACAGACTTTTCTACTAATTTTTTTAATGTCTGCCTAACCGTAACAACTTTCCTATTTAACTTTTCAGCTATAGCTTCGGCATTACAATAACCGTGATCAAATCGGTCACTTGAAAGTACTGTCAAAATTGCTGATAGCAGCACCCTTTCATTATTTTTTAAATTTAAATTTTCCATTGCAAAAATAAGATCCTGCGGTAAGCAGTCTCCTAAAGTAATCAATGGCGGTGGCAAATTAGTAAATTTTAGATCAATTAAACTCATGGGCGTTATTTTTATAAGCGTTTGCACATAATATACTACGAATTAAAAATATAATCACATATTGTCTGACTAAATTTATATTTCCTAACAATTACAATTGAATACTTCCATTCACTCTATTTTACTTTTTTATTCCAACACAGCTAATTATCCAGTTTTATTTAGTCCAAGTGTTGGACTGCAAATTCAGTTTATTGTTTAGTCCAAGTGTTGGACTTCAAATTAAGTTTATTGTTTAGTCCAAGTGTTGGACTTCAAATTAAGTTTATTGTTTAGTCCAAGTATTGGACTTCAAATTAAGTTTATTGTTTAGTCCAAGTATTGGACTTCAAATTAAGTTTATTGTTTAGTCCAAGTATTGGACTTCAAATTAA